>DAITND010000015.1:0-26830 GCA_036834825.1 Dermatophilaceae bacterium | reverse complement strand
CTGCACATCAGCCACGTCACCGTGCACGCCAAACCCTAGACCGCCCCGCTCAGCCCACCGACGATCCGGCGCTCCAACATCAGAAGGAACACCGGCGCAGGCGGTATCAACAGCGACGCGTTGGCGAGGATCATCGCGGTGTCCGAAAAGTATGGCGCCCAAGATAGGTGCGTCCTACGTCGGCGTGTTACCGAATTCATCCCGGCCGGTGCATCCCATCCCGCAGTCCGGTTGTTCCTCGATCGTTCACGACGCCGGGGGCATGCTCTGGTTCACCGTGATGATCTTCAACGTGTAAATGAATGGGTGGAAGCCATACTCCGCAAGATATCACAGCAGCCTGTTCCTTGTCCGATCCCAACCTGGAAGGTGCTTCTTGAACGTGCCGATTATGGACCTCGACAATCCATATTCTCGCCCATAGGGAACACCCTTCGGCCGTTCAAAAACCGTTCACAGCCACGCCGTGAAATCTCCGGGATAGTTGCGTCGAGAATAGCGATGAGCAGAACGCCGATCCGTGAGCGATGCGGCTTGGAGGGTTTCGAAGCGGACGGCCCGCCTACACTTGACAATATCTCGTGGTGGCATAAAACTACTGGGATGAGCGACTGTTCCACCAGTTAGGTGGATGTGGTCGGTATCTGTTCTATCAGGATAACTTCTTCGATTTGTCGTTCATGACTACGATCGTCATTTCTCCCAAGTAGACGGGGAGATAGTGTGGGCGAACTTGATTAAGATGGAGCGCCGTCGATGACAACAACGGAAACCAATTTCGAAACCGCGATCCAGCGAATTCGTTCGGGGGAAGACCACGCGACCGTGACCGAAGATCTGCTCGGTGCGCTCGCCCCGCAAGAGAAACTGCAACTCCTTGACGGCGATCTCGAGTTCTGGCCTGGCCTGGCTTCGATGATGCTCGACGGCTATAACCGCATACCGATCGTGCACGGGCGGATCGACCGCGTGGGAATCCCCGGGCTCCGCTTCAGCGACGGTCCCCGCGGTGTGGTCATGGGGGCATCCACCGCCTTCCCCGTCTCGATGGCCCGCGGAGCTACGTGGGACGTCGACCTCGAGGAACGCATCGGCCGGGCGATCGGCGCTGAGATGCGTGCCCAGGGAGCGAACTTCTTCGGGGGTGTCTGCATCAATCTCCCGCGGCATCCGGCTTGGGGGCGGGTGCAGGAAACCTATGGCGAGGACCCCATCATTCTGGGCGAGTTCGGCGCGGCTTTGGTGCGCGGCGTGCAGGAACACGCCATGGCCGTGGCCAAGCACTACGTGCTCAACTCGATGGAGAATGCTCGCTTCCGGGTAGACGTCACGGTGGACGACGCGGCTCTACACGAGGTCTACTTGGCGCACTTCCGCAGGGTTGTGGAGGAAGGCGTCAGCGCAATCATGACCTCGTACAATTCGGTCAATGGCCAGTGGGCCGGTCAGAACGAACCACTCATGGAGGGCGTGCTTCGCAAGCAATGGGGTTTTAGCGGGATCACGGTGTCGGACTTCATCTGGGGCCTGCGCGACGCGAGCCTCTCGCTGCACGCCGGCCTCGACGTCGAGGAGCCGTTCCGGCAACAACGTGCTCAGTATCTTGGGGCCGACCTCGACAGTGGCCGAGTCGGTTGGTCCGATGTCGATCGTGCCGCTCGTCGCATCCTGGGCACCCAACTCCATTTCTACGCGGGCCGGACTTCGGAAACCCCCAGCACGGACGTCATTGTCTGTGTCGCGCACCGGGAGCTCGCGCGAGAAGCTGCCGCGCTCTCGATGGTTCTGCTCAAGAACCAGGATGTCGACGGCTCACCGGTGCTCCCTCTCCAGTTGGAGGCCCTTTCGTCATTGGCCGTCATCGGACGACTCTCCGATGTGGCCAACACAGGAGACCACGGTTCTTCCGACGTTCGCTCGCCCTATGTGGTCACTCCTTTGCAGGGGATACGGCGGGCAGTCGGTTCGTCGAGGGTCTCCATAGCGCACGTTGCCGACGACGACCCCATCGCCGCGGCACGAGCGGCGGCGGCATCGGATGCCGCCGTGGTATTCGTGGGATACACCGCAGACGACGAGGGCGAATACATCGGCTCCGAGATCTTCAGCGATCCCAGACTTGTGGCACTGTTTCCGCCTGCCAACGGGGCGCCGGAAGCGGCGCGGCTTGCAGCCGCCATGGCCGCGCCGGACGCCGACGAACCAGACATCGTTGGCGGCTCCAAGACCGGGGGCGACCGCGAAAGCCTGCGAGTACGATCCATCGATGTCGAAATGATCCGGGCGGTTGCAGCCGCAAACCCGCGAACGGTCGTGGCAATTGTGACCGCGGGTGCGGTGATGACCGAGCAGTGGCGCAGCGAAGTGCCAGCCATTCTCCTGAGCTGGTACAGCGGGCTCGAGGGCGGCAATGCCTTGGCCGACGTGTTGTTTGGCCACGTTGACGCTTCCGGTCGACTTCCGTTCTCGATTCCCACCTCCGAGGATCACCTTCCCGCGTTCGACCGAAACGCGACCACGGTTCGCTACGACAAGTGGTTCGGTCAGCGTCTGCTTGATCGTCTGGGTGTCGAGCCGGCGTTCCCCCTGGGGCACGGGTTGTCCTACACCAGCTTCGCCCTCTCCGACGCCACAGTCTCCGCCGTGAACGGCGAGAACTTCACCGCCAGCGTCTCCGTCACGAACAGCGGTCGCCGCGACGGCCGCCATGTCATCCAAATCTACGGATGCGCTGTCGATGCCGGAGATGACTTTCCCACGAGGGTGCTTCTCGGTTTCGCTCCCGTCACGCTCACGGCCGCAGAGACCCGCCGTGTCACGATTGGGTCATCGATCCGACCCTTGCAACGCTGGGAGCCGAGCCTCAGCGCATTCACGCCCGCGAGCTCACGGGCGATCATCGAGGTGGCATCCTTCGCCGGCGACCCAGAAGCGCTCTCCGCAACTATCGAACTCCCTGGGACGACCATCGAACTGTCTGGCTAGGCCTAGGCCCCTCGTCCCGTATTGACCAGCTGTCCTGCCTCGGGGCGCTGGCCGCCGCTGACCGGAAGCCGTGCAGGCCCCCTGCGCACCGACACCAAGCCCGCTACCCCGGCACCGACCTGACCATCGCCCACGACATCAAAGGCCACGCTGTCTTCGCATGACCCACTCAGCACGTCAGGAGTGTGGAACCAGCGCAGGTCGCTCGGCGGTGCTCGTGAGGTCGACCACCCGATGCTCGTGGCCCGCACGGATGATGGCGTCCATGATCTCGAGCACGTGAAAGGCAAGCTCACCGGATGCGCGGTGCGGGCGGCCCGTCTGGATCGCATGGGCCATGTCGGCAAGTCCGCAGCCGCGACCCGCGTCGGGGTAACCCGCGGAGACCGCAACTTCGCGCCAACTGCGCTCCTTGACGGTGTACACCTCGACGGGATCCGAGAACCGGTTGGGATCCGGCACCGCAATCGTGCCCCTGGTTCCATACAGTTCGAACCGCGGGATGCGGGAGGCCCAGACATCAAAACTCATGGTCACCGTCGACGAGACGCCGTTCGCATGCTCCAGGATTGCACTGATGTGGGTGTCGACGTCGACGCTGATCGGCGCTCCGGCAAGCGGCCCCGTCGCAACGGCGCGCGCCCGCCCCGACCTGCTGGTCGTTCCGGATACCCGCGCGACCGGGCCGAGAAGGGTGACCAGGCTCGTGAGGTAATACGGTCCCATATCGAACAAGGGCCCGCCACCTGGCTGATAGTAGAACTGCGGGTCCGGATGCCACAGCTCGTGACCAGGCGAGGTCCAGTGCGCGGCCGCGGCAACGGGCTCGCCGACCGAGCCGGCGTCGAGCAGCTGCCTGGCTGTCTGAATGCCCGTGCCGAGCACCGTGTCCGGGGCGCTGCCTACCCGCAGACCGCGCGATCGGGCCAGTTCGAGCATGGGAGCAGCATCGGCAGGAGCCAGCGCGAGCGGCTTCTCACCGTAGACGTGCTTGCCTGCCGCAAGCGCGCGCATCGCGATGTCGACATGTGCCGCGGGGATAGTCAGGTTCAGCACCGCGTCGATGCGTGGATCCGTCAACAGCGCATCCACCGAGAGCGCCTCGACCCCCTGCTCGGCGGCGACCCAGGCCGCGCGTGCCTCGTTCAGGTCAGTAACCGCCAGCAGCCGCAGCCCAGGCAGCTTCGGGAACTGGGCGAAGTACTGCTCGCTGATCTTGCCGACACCGACGACTCCGACGGTCAGCGGGCCGCCCACAGCAGGCCCCTCTCGATGATGGTGCGCACGGTGGGGTTCTGAAGAACCTCGACGCGGTGGCCCGGTGTCGAGACGAAGATGCGCCCCTTGCCCCACTGCCTGGTCCAGAACGCCGGCGAGGTCACCGGGCGGTGCCATGGGTCCCAGGTGCGAACGGCCTGCGTCGTCGTTGCCAGCACGTCGATATAGTCATCGTGCAGCACCCAGTACTGTTCGGTCACCAGCTCGAAGTCGGCGATGCCCTGTGTGATGGGATGAGCGGCAGCAGCAGGCAGCATGTTGACCGTATGGCGCATGTAGTTGTCCGACTGCTCCCCCGTGCGCTCCTGGGGATGCTTACCTGGATGCGCCGCAAACTGCCCCCCGATCAACTGTAGATAGTCGGCGCTGTTGCGGTACGAGTCGGCGATGCCGCCGTGCCAGCCCCCAAGACCAGTTCCGTTCTCGATTGCCTGGCGCAGCCCGGCGAACTCGTTGGGTTCGATCGTCGACATCGTGTTCGTCTGCACGATGAGGTCCACCGTGGCCATGTATTCCGCGTCCGCGTAAACCTTCGGAGACTCTTCGACGCGAACGCTGAATCCATGCTGCTCGAGAAACGGAATGAACAGCTCGGTGGCTTCGACGGGTTGGTGGCCGTCCCAGCCTCCTCGCACGATCAGCGCGTTGCGTGAGGATGGTGGGCCGGGAGGCGGGGCAGTGGTCATTTTGATCTTCCTGATCGGGGGCGGATGGCTCGATTTTCGCCGGTGGGCTGCGTCACTTGTTGAAGCCTGCCGTCATACCACTGACCAATTGCCGACGCCCGAAGATGTAGAGCACGAAAATAGGTAACGTCGACAGCACGACGGCGGCGAGAACGGCAGGAACATTCACAGTGAACTGGCCCTGGAAGGTCCAGAGTGATAGTGGCAGCACCCTCTTGTCCGGACTCTGCGTCAGAATGAGTGGGAACAGGAATGCGTTCCACACGTTCAACGCGTTGTAGACGCTGACCGTCACGATTGCCGGGCGAGAGAGCGGGATAACCAACGAGTACAGCATCCGCCAATTGCGTGCTCCGTCGACCCTCATCGATTCGAAGAGCTCGTTCGGGACGTCCCTGATGAAATTCGCGAGAATCAGCACGGTCAGCGGAATCGCGAACCCAATTGACGGCAGGATCAGCGCAAACAGAGTGTCATAAAGCCCCGCCTTGGTGAGCATGTAGAAGAGAGGGATGATGGTCGCCGGCAGGGGAATGGCAAGCCCGAGCAGGAACAGCGAGAAACTCGACCTCACAAACCGCGTACGCGACCGCACGATCGTGTACGCGGCCATGATCGAAATAAAGACAGTCACGACCACGCTCACGACCGTGACAATCACGCTGTTGGCCAGGTACAGAAGGAAATCACTCTTCAGAACGAGGACATACTGATCCAGGGTCGCGTTTGAAGGTGGCACCAACTGGTTGCCCGCGTAGAACCCCGCCTGAGGTCGCAGGCTCGTGATCACGATGTAGTAAATCGGTATGATAATGATGAAGAACCAGGCGAAACCCCCTATCCCGCCGATCACGTTCGGTCTCTGACCGGGCCGACGAACACGCACCGGCGGCCATCGCCGCGACCGACTGTCTTGCCCGCGAGCAGAGACAGGGGCCTGCCCGTCCGTTCGAACGTTCGAGGTTGACATCACAGACCTTCCTGCTGGCTGGCCATCTTGCTGAAACCGGTGAGCCTGGTCATGGCAAGGGCGAGCAAAAGCCCCATCACGACAAGGATCATGGCCATCACGCTCGCCTCCCCCATCTGATTGGCCGAGAACCCGGTCACATACATGTCGATGGGCAGAATTCGGATGCCCGAACTGGGCACACCCGCGGTCAGGACGAAGATGACATCGAAATAGGTCAGCGAACCCACGACCATCAACGTCGAGGACGTGACGATGGTGTAGCGCAACTGAGGCAGCGTGATGGACCAGAATTGCCGCAGCCGACCCGCGCCGTCGATCTCCGCGGCTTCATAGAGCGAGACCGGAATCTGGCGAACACCTCCTTGGTAGAGCAGCGTATGAAACGGCACGAACTGCCAGGCGATGATGAAGATGACCACGTAGAGGATCAGTTCCTGGTTCCCGAGCCAGTCCTGCTTGAGGAAGGGGAGACCGAATGACGCCGCGAGCCCGAAGTTGGGCTCAAGAATCGCCTTGAACGCGATCCCGATCGCCGCAGACGACAGGATAAGGGGCAGAAAGAAGATCGCCGCGAGCACTGCCCGATACCGCTGCCGGCCAGCCGTGAACACACCCAGGAGCAGGCTGATCGGCGTCTGCACGACCCAGGAGATCACGATCACCTTCAGGCTCAGCACGAGCGCGTTGATGGTCACGGGATCGGAGAGGACCTTCGGCCAGTTGGCCAGGCCAACCCACACGGGATCGCTGATCGCATCCCATTTGGTGAAGCTCAAATAGAGGGCAATTCCGAGTGGAATGATGGCGAAGACAAAAAAGAACACCAGGGCCGGCGCCACCATCCAACCGCTGGGGCCGGTGCGGCCACTGCTCGCCGCACCGTCCCCACGCGTTGTACTCACTCTGTCACTGGCCGATCGTCTTGTTCATGTTGTCGGAGAACTGCTGAGGGGTGATCTGCTTGTTGAAGAGCTGATCGAGGTTGCTCAGCAGCGCGGTCGCCTGTGCCGGCGGGAGCGCCTGATCCCACGACATCTGGAAATTCGGCGCCGCCTTGGTCAGCTGGTAGACGGTCACTCCGAAGTCGGATCCAGCCGCAGAAATCTTGGTGTCGAGATTCTTGATCGGCGGCACCTGCCCACTCTTCAGAATCCGATCCGTGTACCCGGTGTCGAAAACGCCCTTCGTCAGGTACGCGATCGCCGCAGTCTGCTGCTCCTTGGACGCAGCGGATGAGACGGAGAAGTAACCGGACGGGTTACCGACGATATCGGCAGGGTCGCCCTGGCCTGCGGCCACTGCGGGGAAGGTCGTGTATCCGAGACCGGACTTGACGAAGCTGGCCGCCTGCTGCTGGAAGGTGCCGTAGACCCATGCTCCCTGCAGCATCATGGCCGCCTTGCCGGTGTAGAGGAGCGCGACGTCGGCATTGCTGTCCGCGGTCACGGAGGCGAAGCCATCGATGAAGCCACCGGCATCCACGAGCTGCCGGATCATGGTGTTGGCTTTGATGATTCCCGGATTGGACCAGGAACCTGCCTTGCCTGCCATAACGTCATTGAAAGCCTGGGGGCCGGCAACGCGGTCCACGAGGTATTCCTCCCACATCAACTCCGGCCACTTGCTCGCACCCGCGAGCGAGAAGGCCGCCACGCCTGCCTTCTTCAGCTTCGGAACAGCGGCGAGAATGTCGTCCCATGTCTTCGGAACCTCGACGCCAGCCTTCTTCAGCACGTCCTTGTTGTAATAGAACATGATCGGTGTGACCGCGTTCATCGGAACGGCATAGGTTTTGCCGTCGACGATGCCCTGGCCCCAGACCGACGGCAAGAATTTGTCCTTCACGCCGGAGGTCGCGCTCGTCAGGTCAACGACCTTCTTCGCCTTGACATACGAGTTGAGCGTGCCACCAGCCCAGCTGTAGATGATGGTCGGCGAGGATCCGGCGCCGACCGCCGTACGAATCTTGGTCTTATACGCATCGTTGGCGAAATACGTGGCCTTGACCAGATCGTTCGGGTTGGCCTTGTTCCAGGCTGCCAGCGACGGCGCCAGGACGTTGTCCTGGTCCGTCCCGGTCAGACCCCAGAGAGTGGCACCTCCCGATGTGGATCCGCCCGAACCACTGGAGCACGCGGCCGCCCCCACCAGCATCGCGGCGACACCAGCCGCGACGGCAGTGGTGCGTAGTCTCGACCTGGAGTGTGCCGAGGTGCGCGCATCTGAGCTTCTGCTGTGAAGTGTCATGCTGTTTCCCTTCGGTTGGTGGGCGGTGCAGAGCAAGAACTAACGGGAGGCGCCGAATGCCGCGTCCAATGACGCGGCCGATAGGTCGAAGGCGAGGGGCTTCACGAATGAAAGAGGAGCAACCGCCTCGGACAGGATGTCAGCCCGCTGACCGTAAGCGGGGCGCGTCATGCCACTCCTTTGTCCGCCTCAGAGCAGACCGTATCCGTCCAGACACTGCCACCTGCCGCGCTGCGCTCCACCGCGTCAAGCACCCGCTGAACCTGGAGGCCATCGGCGAAGGACGGCGTCGGCTGCCTGCCCTGCGCAACGTCCACCACCAGGTCCCGCACCTGGTGCGAGAACAGGTGCTCGTAGCCGATGGTGTGCCCCGTTGGCCACCATGCGGCCATGTAGGGATGCTCCGGCTCGGTCACCATGATGCGACGGAACCCCTGCTCCCCCTGCGTGTCACGTGCATCATAGAATTCGAGTTCATTCATCCGCTCCAGATCGAAGGCGATGGCCCCCTGCGAGCCGCTGAACTCCAGCCGGAAAGCATTCTTGCGACCGGTCGCGAACCGTGTGGCCTCGAACGAACCGAGTGCCCCACCGCTCAGACGCCCAGTGAAGAGCGCAACATCATCGACTGTGACCCGACCGCGTTCCGCCAAGGCGATTCCGCCCAAGCCGATCGACTCCCCGAGCAACGGCCGCTCCGTAACGAAGGTATGTAGGACGCCGCTGACCGAGGCGAGCGTCTGCCCCGTGATGAACTGCACCGCGTCGATCGCGTGCGCACCAATATCGCCCAGCGAACCCGATCCGGCCTTCTCCTTGTCCAGCCGCCACGTCATCGGGCTATTCGCGTCGACCAGCCAGTCCTGCAGATACTGTGCACGCACCTGCCGGATCTCGCCGATCCGACCGGAGGTCACCAGCTCGCGGGCAAACATGATGGCCGGCACCCGGCGATAGCTGAAGCCCACCATCGCCAACACGCCACGGAGGCCAGCCCGGTCAGCCGCGTCGACCATGAGCTCGGCCTCGGCAACGCTGTTGGCCAGCGGCTTCTCACACAGCACATGCTTGCCGGCCTCGAGCGCGGCAACAGCGATCTCGACATGTGTCGAGCCCGGCGAGCAGATGTCGATCAGATCGATGTCATCCCGCTCGACCACGCTGCGCCAGTTCGTCTCCGCACTGGCCCAACCCCACTTCTTCGCAGCCGCCGCGACACCCGCGGCATTGCGCCCGACGATCGTGGACATCCACGGGGTCAGGGGCAGGTCGAAGAAGCGCGGCGCCACACGCCACGCCTGCGAGTGGGCCGCACCCATGAAACCGTGACCAACCATGGCCACGTTCAACCGTGGCGTGCCTGCCTTCGTCATCCGGGACCCCTTCGGCGCACCCTCGGGGCGCTAGGCTGAATCTGAAAACATTTCGTTGTGCCGAACAACGATTACCTTAGCCCGCCCAACAAGTAGGCAGGGGTCAATGCCGAAATAGGAGACAATTCGTTATACGCCGCCGGGAACCCGCCTGCTTTATCCACGCGGCGAACGACGACGCCCCCACTAGCGCAAGTCACGACCTCCTGATAAGTTTCGTCTCACAACAAAGTATCATTCACGCCGAAGGAACCCCCATGCCTGGAACGCCCACCCGCGACGACAAGTTCTCCTTCGGTCTGTGGACCATCGGCTACAACGGAACCGACCCGTTCGGCGGACCGACACGGCCCCCGCTGGACGTCGTGGAAGCAGTGACGAAGCTCCACGAGCTCGGTGCTTACGGCCTCACCTTCCACGACGACGACCTCTTCGCCTTCGGCTCAAGCAACGCCGAGCGCCAGAACCAGATCGACCGGCTCAAGAAGGCCCTCGCCGACACGGGAATGATCGTGCCGATGGTCACCACCAACCTCTTCAGCGCGCCCGTGTTCAAGGATGGCGGGTTCACGTCCAACGACCGCGCGGTGCGTCGCTTCGCTCTGCGCAAAGTGTTGCGAAACCTCGACCTTGCCGCCGAGCTCGGCGCGAAGACGTTCGTCATGTGGGGCGGCCGAGAAGGCGCGGAGTATGACGCGGCCAAGGACATCCGCGGGGCGCTGGAACGCTACCGGGAGGCGGTCAACCTGCTTGGTGACTATGTCACCGACAAGGGCTATGACATCCGCTTTGCCATCGAGCCGAAGCCCAACGAGCCTCGCGGCGACATCCTGCTTCCCACGCTGGGCCATGCCCTTGCCTTCATCGGGACACTGGAACGCCCCGAGCTCGTCGGCATCAACCCCGAGGTTGGACACGAGCAGATGGCGGGCCTCAACTACACGGCCGGCATCGCACAGGCGCTCTATCAGGGCAAGCTTTTCCACATCGATCTCAACGGCCAGCGCGGCATCAAGTACGACCAGGATCTTGTCTTCGGCCATGGTGACCTCGCCAATGCGTTCTCTCTGGTCGACCTGCTCGAAAACGGCGGCCCGGACGGTGGCCAGGCCTACGACGGACCGCGTCACTTCGACTTCAAGCCCAGCCGCACCGAAGACATCAACGGCGTATGGGACGCAGCCGCAGCTAACATGCGCACCTACCTCTTGCTCAAGGAGCGCGCCGCGTCATTCCGCGCCGACCCCGAGGTACAGCAAGCTCTCGCCGCTTCCCGGGTTGGCCAGATCAAGGAGACCACCCTGGCCCCGGGCGAAAGTTATCAGGACCTTCTCGCCGACCGTACCTCCTATGAGGACTTCAACCCCGACGCGTACTTCGGTGGCAAGGGCTTCGGCTTCGTACGCCTCAACCAGCTGGCGCTCGAGCACCTTCTCGGCGCGCGCTGAACCGACGCGAGCAACCGACGCACTGAACCAATTCACCCAGCCGACGCCCGAGACAGCTCACGGATGGCAGGAGAAGTGATGACCCTTGTCGCGGGTATCGACTCCTCGACACAGAGCTGCAAAGTCGTCATCCGCGACCTGGCAACAGGCTCGCTGGTGCGCTCAGGCCGGGCGGCGCATCCCGAGGGTACAGAGGTTGACCCCGGCACTTGGTGGAATGCGCTGCTGGCCGCGATCGAGGCCGGTGGCGGGCTGGATGACGTCGCCGCCGTGTCGATCGCCGGGCAGCAGCACGGCATGGTGGTACTGGACAACGCAGGATGCGTTATCCGTCCGGCACTGCTGTGGAACGACGCACGCAGTGCGCAGGCCGCCCTGGACCTGATCGCCGAGGTGGGGGGCCAGGAGTACGCGCACCGCACTGGGAGTGTGCCTGTCGCATCCTTCACGGCCACAAAGCTGCGCTGGCTGCGTGACGAAGAGCCGCAGAACGCTGCCAGGGTCGCAGCCGTGGCCCTGCCCCATGACTGGCTGACCTGGCGTCTTCGCGGCTATGGTCCCGCCGGAAAGAGCCCACTCGGCCCAATGCTCGATGAATTGACGACCGACCGGTCGGAGGCCAGTGGCACGGCTTATTGGAGCCCGGCAACCGGCGACTACGATCTGGAGCTGTTCCATCGAGCGCTCGGTCAGGCAGCCATCCTTCCCCGGGTCCTGGGTCCGGCCGAAGCGGCCGGCACGACCGCTGCCCTCCCCCATCTGCCAGCAGGCATCGTCGTGGGTCCAGGCGCGGGCGACAACGCGGGTGCGGCACTTGGCCTCGGCACGGGGGCCGGAGATGTCGTCGTCTCGATCGGCACGAGTGGAACCGTCTTTGCGGTGACCACACTGCCTGCGATGGATCCCACGGGTGCGGTCGCCGGATTCGCTGACGCGAGCGGACTCTTTCTCCCGCTGGTCGCAACACTCAACGCCGCGCGCGTTCTTGGCTCCATAGCCGGGCTGTTGGCGGTTGACCACGACGGCTTTGCCCGGCTCGCGCTGGAGGCAAACCCAGGCTCGGCGGGCGTCGTACTGGTCCCATACTTCGAGGGCGAACGCACGCCAAACCTGCCGAATGCGACAGCCAGCTTCCACGGCCTCACGATCGCCTCAAGCACTCGTGCCAACATCGCCCGCGCCGCCATTGAGGGGATGCTGTGCGGTCTGGCCGCCGGTCTGGACGCCGTCCGTTCGGTCGGCGTGAGTGAGCGGCGCATCCTGCTGATCGGCGGAGCGGCCCAGAATGTCGCGGTCACCACAATTGCGGCGCAGGTCTTCGACGCACAGGTGGTGGTCCCAGCCCCCGGTGAGTACGTCGCGGACGGCGCGGCTACGCAAGCCGCTTGGGCGCTGACCGGCGAGCGCCCGCTCTGGCGGCTCCAGATCGTCGCCGAGCCGGCACCCGACCATCGCCCGGTCATCCGCGAGCAGTATGAACGCTACGCACCTTTCCTGCCCGGGTCTGCATGATGACGTGATCAGAGGGACGCTGCTCAACGGTCGGCGCCGGCGCTCGTTGCCTTTGTCGGGCCTGTCGACCGCAGTCGCCACGAGTTCCATGCCCATGCACCGTCCATCTCGACCTCCGGCGAGAAGCTCAACCCGATTCTGATCAACACGATCAGTCCCAGAACCCCGACGCTCTCCAGGGACTGGTCAACCAGGATCGCCCGGATGATGTCGGCGATGATCAACACCTCCAGAGCGAGCAGGATCACGCGTCCGAGCTTCGCTGGCAGCTGCCGGAACGGATCGCCTGCGTGGGCGTCAGCTGCTGCCCGTATCGGGCGAAGGCGATGAGCCCGCCGGCGGCCATGATCGCGCCACCGACGCCCTCGATGACCTTCACCACCTCGCTGGCGACACTCTCGTAGCTCATCGCGCCACGCTGGCGAAGACCGCTACCGGCCGGCAGAGCATTGAGCCTCTGCGCTACCCGACCGGTTGGCCCCGAGAGTCCAGCGGTCGCTGCAGGAAGACGTCGGCCGCCTCCAGGATCCTGACAACGTCCCGTCCCAGGCGCACGTCGCAGGGATGGTGCCAGCGACCTGGCTGCTCGGTGAGCAACGCTGAGATACATGCCCCCATCGCTTCCACCGGGGTGGTCGTGGCTTCGGGCATGGACGTCTGGTGATCCTGCCCGAAGAGCTGCCAGGTGCTTCCCCGACTGCCGGGCGGCGCGGTCAGGCTGAGCGACATCGTGCTGGCGGCGCCAGATTCGTGATGCAGAACGACCGTCACCGTGTCGCCCAGGCCGTGATCAGCGATGACGCGGGTCACCGGTCCGAGCACCGGCAGGAGGATGGACAGGGCATGGGGGCCTATGTCCCACAACGCTCCCCGCGAACGGCGCCACTCGGACTGCGCGTAGGGATTGCCGGGCTCGAATATCGAGGCGTACATGCGGACGTAGCCGGAGTTCCAGCCACTTCGCCGCTGGACGTCGCTCAACCAGTCAGCCTGGTTCGCAGCGAATCTGGCTGTGAAGAAGACCAGCGAACGGACGCCGCCACGGTCCACCGCCGCGACGATCCGGTCTGCATCCCCACCGGTGAAGGCCACGGGTTTGTCCATCAGCAGATGGCAACCACGGGTCGCGGCCCGGACCGCGAGGTCAGCCTGAACATCGGGTGGCACCGCAAAGGCAACAGCATCGACATCGGCAAACATGTCGTCGACGCGTTCATAGGGCTGGGCACCGACAGGTTCGGCCAACTCAGTGGCGCGGGCCAGCGAGCGACCCCACACTCCGACCAGGTCGACGTCGGGGTGCGCGGTCAGTGCCGCCGCATGGGTCTGCCGCGCCCAGTATCCGGTCCCTAGGACACCGAAGCGCATCCGCGTCATCCGTCGGCGCGACCGTGCTGGTCGGCGATGAACGAGCGGAACCAGTTGAAGCTGGTCTTCGGGGTGCGCTGCTGGGTCGCATAGTCGATGTGGACCAGACCGAACCGTTTGGAATAGCCCTCAGCCCACTCGAAGTTGTCCATCAGCGACCAGCAGTAGTAGCCGCGGACGTCGACCCCGGCGTCAATTGCGTCGGCGACGGCCCGAAGGTGGCCGTCCAGGTAGCGCACCCGGTCAGGATCGGCGACCTGACCGTCAGGAGTCACCACGTCCTCACAGGCCCGGCCGTTCTCGGTGATGTAGATCGGCGGCAGCGTGGGGTAGGTGTCGCGCAGCCACTCCAGCAGCCGGGTCAGGCCGGCCGGCTCGACCGGCCAGCCCATGGCCGTGAGCTCCTCGCCGGGACTGATCACCTCTGCGGCGCCGAGGTCGTCGGCGGTACGCAGGGCTGGGTCGTCCTGCGCGTACGGCGCAGCGCGTACCCGGGACGGGAAGTAGTAGTTGACCCCGAGGAAGTCCAGCGGGGCGCCGATCGTGGCCAGGTCGCCGTCGTGCAGGTAGCCGAAGTCGGTGAGCGCCGCATAGGTCTGTCCAGCGAGCGCGGGGTAGCGCCCCTCCAGCACCGGGTCGGTGAACAGCAGGTTGGCGCGCAGCAGCGCCCGCTCGCTGGCCGCGATGTCCTCCGCCGAGGTGGTGGCAGGGCTGACGGGCTGCAGGTTGAGGGTGATGCCCACCTGTTGGCCCTGGCGGGCGTCAGCGCGCAGGGCCGCCACGGCCAGGCCGTGACCGAGCAGCAGGTGGTGGGCCGCAGCCAGAGCGCCCTCCCCCTCCTGTGCACCGGGAGCGTGCCGGCCGCTGGCGTAGCCAAGAAAGGACGAGCACCAGGGCTCGTTCAGGGTGATCCAGCGTTGCACCCGGTCACCGAGGTGCTCGTGCACCAGTGCCGCGTACTCCGCGAAGCGCTGCGCGGTGTCACGGTTACGCCATCCCCCACCGTCCTCCAACGCCTGAGGGAGGTCCCAGTGGTAGAGCGTGACCGCGGGCGCTACCCCCTGCTCCAGCAGTGAGTCGACCAGCCGGTCGTAGAAGGCGAGCCCCTCCAGGTTGGCCACTCCCCTGCCTTCCGGCTGGATGCGCGGCCAGGCCACCGAGAAGCGGTAGCTGTCGGCGCCGAGGTGGCCCATGAGACGTACGTCCTCGGCGTAGCGGTGATAGTGGTCGCAGGCGATATCGCCGTTGTCGCCACCGGCAACCCGGCCCGGGGTGTGGCTGAAGGTATCCCAGATCGATCGCCCCCGACCGCCCTCATTCACGGCACCCTCGATCTGGTACGCCGCTGTTGCCACGCCCAGCTCGAAGCCGCGGGGCAGCGCGATCCCGCCCACCCGCTGCGGTGCCCCTGCCAAGTCGATCGTGTGCTCTCCCATGCGTTTCCGTCCTCCATTTGTCGTCGTGGCGCGGGTCGTCATGACCCGGTCGTCATTACCAGCTCGTCACGCTCCGGCCGTCAGCTGCAGAACCGTCACGCCGTATGGCGCGAGCTCGACCTCTTGGACCGTGTCGCCGCCTCCGAGCGGCACCAGCCGGCCCCCGGCAGGCAAACGCGGGCGCACCACCAGCGGGCCCTCACTCTCGCTGACCAGCCAGACGAATCGTCGTCCGTCCTCGTGCACCAGCCCGTCGACAAGCACGTCCGGGCTGTCGACGGTCACCGACTGCTCCACCCCGGCAAGATCGGCCAGGGCGGCATACAGGCGCCAGGTCTGCTCAGGGTTGACCCGCCCGCACGAGGCGGCGAGGTGCTCAAGAGGATAGGTGCTCAGCACCATCGCCCCACTGCCTCGCGGGCGCATCACGATCGCGGGGCGGCCGTGCGCGTCCCTGGCCATCACCTGCCCATCGGTGACCTCCACCGGCAGGAAGGCACGAGCATTCGGCCCGCCCCCCACCCGGAAGGTCAGCGTCTCCCCGGTCTTGATCGACCCGAGGTCGCGTTCAAACGTCAGCTTCGCCACATCGTCCTCGATCGGGTCGACCAGGCCGTACATCAGCTGGTTGCGCACCCCGAACAGGTCCTCGGTCGCGGTCCACCAGGGACCGCGCTGGAAGTCACTCTCGCCGGCGCAGTACGACACGTAGACCGTCGCCCCCGCCTCGGCCAGCTCGCCGAGGCGACGCCACGAGGGTCCGGTCAGCTGCTTCGTTGACGGGACGAGGTAGAGCTTGTATCCGTCGGTGATCCCGTCGCTCTCCCGAACGAAACCAAGCGGCAGGTCAGCCTCCCGCGCCGCGATGTGGGCTTGTTCCAGGGCACCGAACACCAGTGTTCGGTCCTGTTCGTCGGCCAACGGGTAGCCGGTCTCCAGGTAAGAGGAAACCACCAGCGCGGTCTGCGCCGCAAACCGCTCGCACCGGATTATATCGATCGCGTCCAGGACCCGCCCGAACTTCTGCAGCTCCAGCAGGGGAGCCTTCGGGGTGCCGTCCGCGGTGGTGATCCCGAAGTGCAACTCGAACGGGTGGTGGCGGTAGGGATCCTGGTCGATCAGCGGGTCGTAGTCGGTGTTGTTCCAGGCGATCCAGCCGGTCGAACCGCCCAGCAGCGACAGGTGCAGCTGCTGGCGGTAGTAGTGGCCGGAGTTCTGCGCGGAGGCGAAGTCGCTGGACAGCCCGAACTCCTCGAGCACGATCGGCGCTCCGCCCACCGCGGCCAGCTCGCAGATGAATGCCGACTTCAGGTGCTGACGCACCACATCGGTCTCCATCTTGTAGACGTGCGGGCCAACGAAGTCGACCAGCGCACCGAGCTCACGCACCGAGAAGCCGTTGTCACGGCCCGTCACCTCGATGCCCCACGCGCCGTCTCCAAGGGACACCGGCTGGGTTCCGCCGCCGGCCCGGACCGCCTGAACCATGAGCTCGGCCCACGAGGTCACGACCTCGGTGGGAGCATCCATCCCGTAGATCGGCATCTCGTTGGAGATCAGCCAGCCCGCCACCGCCGGGTGGTCAGCCCAGCGCTCGACCACGCTGCGGATGTACCACGCCTGCTGGGCGACCATCCAGGTGTCGGCGTACAGGTCCCGTCCCTGGCGCCACGCCGGATCCCAGTTCTCACCGGACATGTGCCCGACCAGGAAGGTGGGGATGGTCGTCAGGCCCAGCTCGGCATGTAGGTCCAGGAAGTGGTCGAAGTGAGCGAGCTGGTCCTCGTCGAGCTGGTGCGGCGCGGGCATGACGTCGGGCCAGTAGAGGAACGACCGGGTCATCGTCAGTCCGTGCTCGCGCAGGACCGTGAGCTCCTCGCGAACGACGGCTGGGTCATACCGGCTCCACATCAGCGGGCCGCCGGCGCGCGACCAGAAGTTCGCACCCAGCCAGCTAACCGGCTTTCCGGCATGGTTGACCTTGGCGAAGTTGCGCTGCATCTGCAGGTTCCCCTTCTATTTCACGGAGCCGGAGGTCAGGCCAGCGACCAGATACTTCTGCAGCAGCAGGAAGGCCACGACGACCGGGAGGCTGACCACCAGGGAGGCGGCCATGACCTGGTTCCAGTACACGTTGATCTGGGTGGAGTAGTTCTGCAGCCCGATGGAAAGTGTCTTGGTGGCGTCGTTGGTCATCTGCGAGGCAAACAGGATCTCGCCCCACGACGTCATGAAGGCGTAGACAGCGACGGCGATCACCCCCGGACGCGCAGCGGGCAGCACGACCCGGAACAGCGTGCCAAGGGTCCGGCAGCCGTCGACCCTGGCGGCCTCGTCCAGCTCGCGGGGGATGCCTTCGAGATAGCTGGCGAGCATCCAGATCGAGAACGGCAGCGAGAACGTCAGGTAGGTGACGATCAGGCCGACCCTGGTCTGGTACAGGAACGTGAAGCCCAGCTGCTTGTCGATGTTGACGAAGATGAGGAAGAGCGGCAGCAGGAAGAGGATGCCTGGGAACATCTGGGTCGCGAGCACAGTGCCGGTGAAGATCCGGCGACCAAAGAAGCGGTAGCGGGACACCGCGTACGCCGCGAAGATGGCGATCAGCACGCTGAACGCCGTCGCCACGATGGACACCACCAGGCTGTTGACGAAGTACTTCGCGAGCGGGACAGTGCTCCACATGTCGATGAACGGGCTCAGCGTCGGGTGCGCCGGCCACCAGGTGAAGTCGCCCTGCACGTCTCCGAGCGGCTTGAGCGCCGAGGTGAGCATGACGTAGAGCGGGACGAACGTGAACAGGCCGAGGACGACCACGACGACGACCCGGAATAGGCGGAACGAGCGAGGCTCATGCACGACGGCTCCTGCGGTTGGTAATGAGCAAGTAGGCGCCGGTGACCACCAGCAGGAACAGCAGCAGCAGCACCGACATTGCCGCGCCGAGGCCGAAGTTCCAGTTGACGAACGAGTTGTCGTAGATATGGATCGAGATCAGGTCCGCGGACAGTGGTGGCGTCGGCCCGAAAAGGACGAAGGGGGTGTTGAAGTCGTTGAAGGTCCACAGAAACAACATCAGGACCAGGACGACGTTGACCGGCCGGAGCATTCCCAGCGTGATGTGCCGCAGCTGCTGCCAGACCCCCGCGCCGTCCACGGCCGCGGCCTGGTAGACCTCGTCCGGAATGGACTGCATCCCAGCCATGATCATCAGGAAGGCAAACGGCCAGGAGCGCCAGAGGGCGACAATCGCCATCGAGACGAACGCGTTGTTGCCGATGAGCCAGAACGGCGGGTTGCTCAGCAGGTGCAGGTTGTTGACCAGCACGTGGTTCACCAGGCCGTTGTCCCGCTGCAGCATGAAGCTCCAGGTGATGACGCCGGCGTAGACCGGCAGCGCGTACGGCACCAGGAACAGCGTGCGCAGGCTGCCACGCCCGCGGAAGCTGTGCTGCAGGACGGCTGCGGCTGACATCCCGAACAGCCAGGCGAGCCCGACGACGATCAGCGTGTACAGGATGCTGACCGTGAAGGAGTGGAGCAGGGCCTGCCCGATGGAGCTGGAGAAGTCCACCGCGATCTTGTAGTTGTCCAGCCCTGCGGCCGGCGCCTGTGACCAGTTGGCGATGAAGAACTGGGTGAGCTGGATGAAGCTCATCCAGATACCCACGAGCATCGGGATGATGTGGATCAGCAGCTCGAGCAGGATCGCGGGCAGGACGAGCAGGTATGGCGTCGCTCCCTTCCAACGCGGTCGGCGGCGCCCTCGGGGGCGCGGTGACAGCGGTGGGGGCGGTGGCGGTGGCACCGTGCCAAGCGCCGAACTGGTGGAGTTGGTCGTCGTCACGGGCACCGGGCTCTCCTTGACTCAATGGCGCTCCCGGCCGCGCGAAGCAGCAGCCGGCCGGGAGCAGGGTCAACGGTTGCCATCAGCCGGCGGCGGCCATCTTGTCCTGCGCCGACTGCATCGCGGCCTTGATGTCGGCGTTGGTCACGTCCTTGCCAGTGGCTGCCTGGGCGAGCAGGCCGTTGACGGCGTTGCCGACGTTGGTCTCGAACGCGGACTCCGCGGCGACGAGCGGGAGCGGCTCGGCCTTGGTGGCCAGGACCTTCGCGAACGCATCGGCCTCGGCCTTGTTGTCAGTGAAGTTCACCGTGCCGCCCTTGACCACCGGAAGCGCCGTGAACGGCTTGTCCAGGATGGTCTGCTCCTCCGGGCTCGTCAGGAACTTGAGGAGCTTCAGCGCCGCGTCCTGGTTCTTCGTGTTCTTGAAGATCGAGAGGTTGATCCCGGCCACGAAGCTGGCGACGTCCTTGCCGCCGGCGGGCAGCGGGCTGGGCGTCGGGATCGGCACCACGCCATACTCGCCGGACTTCATGCCATCGGCCTGCAGGGTGTTGTCGGCGTTGTTCTGGCTCATCAGCATGGCGGCCTTGCCCTTGGCGAAGTCACCGGGCGCCTCAGGGCCGTTCTTGTACTGGACGTTTGACGGGTTCACGACCTTGTCCTTGCCCATGAGGTCGACGTACTGCTTGACGCCAGCGATCATGCCGTCGGAGGTGAAGGTCGCCTTGCCCGCCGCGTCGAACGGCTGCCCACCGTTCTGGCGGCCGAAGATGAAGGCGAAGTGCACACTCTCGGTGTAGCTGGCGCCCTCAAGCACCATCCCGTACTGGTTCTTCGCCGGAACGGTGAGCTTCTTGGCAGCCGCCTGCAGCTCCTGCCACGTCGTTGGCGGCTGCAGACCGGCGTCGGCGAACATCTTCTTGTTGTAGTACAGGCCGTAGACCAGTCCGTAGAGCGGCACCGACGTCACCGGCTTGCCTGCGACCCCACCGGTGGCGAATGAGGCCGGGACGAACTTGTCCTGACCGCCGATAGCGGTCAATGCCTTGGCGTCGAACGGCATGAACGCACCGGTGGCCTGCAACGAGGCGGCCCAGGTGTTGCCGATGTTGAGCACGTCCGGCCCCTGGCCGCTGGTGGTCGCGCCGAGGATCTTGTTGAGCAGGTCCGGCCACCCGATGACCTGGAGATTGACCTTGACGCCCGTCTGCTTCTGGAACTTCGCCAGCTCGGGGCCCAGCACCGCCTTGTCGTTCTCCAGGCTGGTGCCCTGGTTGCTGGCCCAGTAGGTCAGGGTCTTGCCTCCCGCCGAGCTGCTCGACGAGCTGGTACCTCCACCCGAGCACGCCGCTGTGGCGGTGACCGCGAGGACCGTGAGGACGGTGCTGATCAGACGAGCCTTCATATCGAGTTCCCTGGGTTCGTGTTGGGGTGGGCGATGGGTTGGCATCTCCCGGGCTTGCCGCCATTAAACGCTTACACGGTTCAGTTGTCATCACCCGTTACCAAACTGGTACTGAAACTCGTGGCCATGCTCCCCCAGAATCGCGCAATTCGCCCAATTCCGAAAGACCGAAAGCCGGGCAACTACGCGGGAGGCGCGGTCGTCCCTCGCACGCGCAGGGTCGAGGCTGACACCTGGATCCGGCCCCGGTCGTGGCCGTCGACCAGGTCCAGCAACACCGAGGCGGCCAGCGCCCCGTACTCCGGAGTGTTCCGCCAGAGCGCGGTAACGGCCGGGTGGACGAGCGTGGTCAGGTAAGAGTCGTCCCAGCTGACCACCGACAGCCGATCCGGAACCGACACCCCGCGGGCGGCCGCAGCGCCCAGCCCCGCCAGAGCCATGACGTCGCTGGCGTAGATGATCGCCGAGGGTGGTTCCGGCTGGTCGAGCAAACGCTGGGTCACCTCCCCCGCCTCAGGCCCGGTGTACTCGGCCTCGAGTGCCTCCACGGTCGCGCCAAGTGCGCGCGCTGCGCTGCGGACGCCCCGCCGCCGCGCCCGCTCGTGCACGAAGCGCGCCGGACCACTGACGTGCGCGATCCGCTTATGCCCAAGGCCGACCAGGTGCCTCAGGACCGTGCTCGCGTCGGCGGCGTGGTCGGTCCACAGACAAGGCAACGCACTACCTTTGATCGGGCCTCCGCACAGCACCGCGGGCAGGCCCAGTCGTTCGACCACGGGCAGCCTCATGTCGTGGTAGCGCTCGTCGACCAGGATGACGCCGTCTACCCGACGCTCTCCCCACCAACGCTCGTAGGTCTGGGTTTCCGCCTCGGGATGTTCACCGATGACCCGCAGCAGCAGGCTCGAACCTCGCTCGGTCAGGACCTGTTCGACCCCCGAGAGGAAATGCATGAAGAACGTCTCGATGGTCAGCAGCTTGGATGGCCGGGAGAGCACGAGGCCGACCACGCCGGTCTCCGCGCCAGAGAGGGCACGGGCACTGCTGCTGGCGTACCACCCGAGATCCTTCGCCAGATCGAGCACCCGCTGACGCGTCGCCGCACTGACTCCCGGATGTCCGTTGAGCGCATAGGAAACGGCCGCTTTGGAGATGTCAAGACGCCGAGCGATGTCGCCCATGGTGGCCCGGGCAGTCGGCCCCGGGCTCGAGGAGCCCTGCGCCATCACGGACCTCCCCTGTCATTCGATTCTCATTCGGGTACCGGCGCCGTACCGGCACCGTGCGTCTCTCGCAGCCGTTGTCAGTCTACTGAACCGGTCAAGTGCTTGGAGACCTCCGGCCCCCGGCTGGCTGGTTGTGACGAGCCGCTGGTTGGCGATGGCTTGCCTGGGCACTGTCTGGCCGGGTTCGGGCGGAGCTGGCCACGAGGGCGTCTGAACCCGCAGGTTGCCCCCGCGACCCAAGCAGCGCACGACGGGCGCTTGCCCGAAGTTACGTGCCGTGTGACGCGTGAAACCCCTGTTGACCAGGGGTTTCACCGTTTTCTGGGTTGGGCGTTCTGGCTACTTCAGGGTGAGTGGGATCGGTGCGTCCAGGAGTTCGAAGGCTCGGCGTTGGGTGGGGGTTGGCACTGCGAGTAGGTCGAAGCCGGACTCGTCGTGGCCGGCGACGCGTAGGTGGTTGCGGGTCAGGGTGGCGAGGTGGCCCAGCAGGGCGGTGAAGCTGTGGGCGGGCAGGTCGTCGGTGGTGGTCTTGGTCGCGGCCTTGTGGTCGGCGCCCTGGGAGCGTCGGGCGGGGGGGTCGAGGGGGCCGCTAGACCCAGACTGCTCACTGGTCGTCGTCAAACAGGTGGGCCGTCCGCTGCGCGGTGCCGACCGCCCAGCGTCCCGTCGTCAGTGCACCAACGCCCAGTACGGCGAACCCACAGCCCGCGAGGATCCACCACGCCGGATGACTGGCAGCGGAGAAACCCGTCTTCAGCGGACCGCCCAGGCCAGAGCTCAGTACGGAGCCGACCACCGCGACACCGAGTGCCGCACCAACCTGGCGGCTGGTGGACGCAATTGCCGCGGCGACCCCGGCCTGGCTCCGTGGCATACCTGACAGTGCCGTATTCGTGATTGGCGCGTTGACCAGTCCGAACCCCAAACCGAAGACCAGGTAGCTCCCGAACAACCACGCCAGGGACGTGTCCCTTTCGAGGCCGACCAGCATCAGGCCCCCGGCGCACATCGCGGAGCCGGCGGCCAGGAGCGGGACGCGCGGGCCACGCGAACCAACTACGCGTCCGGACAACGGAGCGAAGATCAACGTCATCACGGCAAGGGGCAAGGTGCACAGCCCGGCCTGCAAGGCGGACAACCCTCGCACGTCCTGCAGATAGAGGGTATTCAGGAAGAGAAACCCCGAGAAGGCGCCGAATGCACTGATCGCGATCACCGTCGCGCCGGAGAACGGGGCGCTGCGGAAGAAGCGCAGCTCGAGCAGCGGATCGCTCCGGCGAGGCTCGTAAGCCAGCAGGATCCCGATCGCGAGGATCGCCAGCGCCAGCAGGCCCAGTGTCCCCGCCGACGCCCAGCCAGCCCGCGGCGCGTCGATGATCGCGTACGTCATGCTCGCCAGCGCGACGATCACCAGGAGCTGCCCGACGGCATCCGCCCGCCGGGGGCGGGGTGCCCTCGACTCGGGGACGAAGAGGGCGGTGAGGGCTATCGCGGCCAGGCCGATCGGGATGTTGATCCAGAAGATGGACCTCCAGCCGACCGTCTCGACGAGCACTCCGCCGATGACTGGGCCGAGTCCCAGGCTGATACCGACGACGCCGCCCCACACCCCGATGGCGCGGGCGCGCTCGCGCGGTTCGGTGAAGACGTTGGTGATGATGGACATAGCGACGGGGTTGAGCATCGAGGCGCCGATGGCTTGCACCATCCGGAATGCGATCAGCCAGCCCAGCCCGGGTGCCAGGCTGCACAGCAGCGAGCCGATGGTGAAGAGGACCAGTCCGGTCTGAAACGTCCGCCGTCGCCCGAGCCGGTCGGCCATGGACCCGGACAACATCAGCAAGCTCGCCAGCACCAGGATGTAGGCGTCGATAGTCCACTGCAGACCCGACAGCGACACGTGCAGGTCCCTGCGGATCGACGGCAGCGCCACGTTGACGATCGTGACGTCCATGCCGACAAGCAGCAGGCTCATGCAGCAGATCGCCAGGACGAGCAGGCGGCGGCGCTGACTCAGCTCCGGCACAAGAACGTCCACACGCGTCTGACCCGCTGCCGTGCGATGGGCATCCGGCACGGACCGTTGAAGATGGCGAAGTCGTCGAAGACGTGGGCGCCCGGCGAGTCGGGGACCGAAACAGCGGCATCGCGAACGGCGCGCAGCTGGGAGACAGTCATCTGCAGAGGTGGCTCCTGCGGCTGGTACGTCGCACCGAGTGGGTACTCCCGTCCCGGAGTGCGGCTCATCTCGATGTGGCAACCCAACACGTGACGGACTCCGTGAGATTCCGCGAGCCGAAGCAACCGGTCGAGACTGTCGGTGAATGCCACCATGTCCTGGACGTACAGCCGCCCGGGATAGACGCTGTCGCCGGTCAGCAGAAATCCGGTCCACGGATCAAGGATCGAGATGGAGGAATCGTGATGACCCGGAATGCCCGTGATCTCCAGAACCCTTCCACCGAGGTCGAGCCGCGCCACCTGATCAGGCCAGCACGTGATGCCGAAGAAATCCATAACAGAGAGACGGTCCTTGCCGACCACGGTTGTATCCGCACGGTCTTCGAACTGGGGGTCGCCAGCGACGTGATCACCGTGCGCGTGAGTGTGGGCGACCACGAGAGCGTATGACGTCCGCCTATTCTTGGCCAGCCACGTCGTGATGAGGCCATCAACCGTTGCGCGTACCGGGCATCGGACCGGGTCATCGGTCGCCCCCGTATCGAGCAGCAAAGCACGAGCGTTGCCGAAGAACAGGTAAAGGAACGGAGCCTCATAGCTGACCGTTTTGCTCTGACGCAATATGAAGGTGTGCTCGTCATAGCGATGCACCTGGATCCTCGGCTCGGTGTCACCGCTTCGTGGCCGGACCCCGTGGCGCCACCGTACGTCGAAGGATCCTGACGATGACGGTGCACCGGCGAGGAAGTCGACGGGCCCCGTCGACGGCTCGGGCAAGGGCTCAGGCAAGGGCTCAGGCAAAGGTTCGGTGGACACCCAGACAGTCTCTCCGATGACTCATGGCGCCTCCCAAGGTGGCTGGATGAGGACGGTCGGTGTTCTGGGTGGCATGAGCGGTGCTGCCAGCGCCCAGTACAACCGGCGGATCAACGCGGGCATCAACGCGCACCGCGGCGGCTCGAGCGCGCCGGTGCCCAGTTCCTGATCCTGGCCACGAACACGATGCACAAGGTGGCGCCCGAGGTGCAGCACGCCATCGGCATCCCACAGCTCCACATCGTCGATCCGTGTGCTGAGGCAGCCATCGCTGACGGCGCGAACACCCTTGGACTGCTCGTCACCGCGC
The DNA here is from genome assembly GCA_036834825.1 of Dermatophilaceae bacterium. Taxonomy (GTDB): domain Bacteria; phylum Actinomycetota; class Actinomycetes; order Actinomycetales; family Dermatophilaceae; genus UBA4719. The sequence goes on along the minus strand of DAITND010000015.1, from coordinate 1,739 downwards.
CCGTGATGGAAACCGGCTTCTACCGGGCGCGCTTTGCTGACTTCGGGTTCGAAGTCCTCGTTCTGGCGGAGCGTGACTGCGCCCTCGTGCACCGTGCCATCTTCGAGGAGCTGACGCGCGGGATCGTCCAGGACCACTCGGCAGGAGTACCTGGGGATCATGGGCGACCTGCTGGCCCGGGGCGCCCAAGGCATCGTGCTCGGATGCACCGAGATCGGTCTCCTGGTCACCGCAAAGACATGCCGGGCACGGCGCTGTATGACACGAAGGCTCTGCACGTCGACCGCGCCGTTCGGATCAGCCTGGGACTTCACCCCCTGATGACAGATCCGGTTTGAAGGCCCCGTAACTCGTCAAGGGGCGGGTGTGACGAATTCGGGTTGGTCGAGAAGTCGCAGCCAGGTGCCATCAGGTTGCCGGCGAGCCACCTGCGCACGAGCGCCTGCGCCGTCTTTGGGGGATGTTGACGTAAGTGCGATGTCGGCGCTGGTCAAGGTCGGCAACGCTGCCTCCTGCTCAAAACGAGGCGCGTTCGCCAGCACTTTCTCCCACAACGCACAGATGGCGTCGCGCCCCACGGTTTGGCTACCCGGCGGGTAGGCCATGACGGCACGCTCTTCGTAGAGAGCCGCGATACCGGCTGCGTCGCCGGCCTTGGCGCGCTCGACGAACAGGCGCGTAAGGTCTTCCGGCTTCAGTGCACTCTCGTTCTCCGACACGGGGGTCCTTCCGTTCATGGGCGCGTGTTAACAGCGTCCAGACTGGACTGCTGCGAACTAGAAGTCCAACAGATCGTTCTTCTGGCAGCTAGCATTCGTAGTTATGGAACTGAGGCAGCTGGAGTACTTCATTGCGGTCGCCGAAGAGGCGAACTTCACCCGCGCAGCCGACCGCGTGCACATCAGCCAGTCGGGGGTCAGCGCCCAGATCCGGCAGCTCGAACGCGATCTCGGTGCCACACTGATCGACCGGTCAGGGCGAACGGCCACGCTGACCGCCGCCGGAGCAGCAGCGCTCGTGCACGCCCGCGCCGTAATCGCGTCTGTGAACGCCTTGCGGCGGTCGGTGGACGACGTGACCGGACTGATCCGCGGTCGGCTTGTGGTGGGCATGGTCACCGCGTGCACCGTCACTCCCCTGTTCGACGCCATCGCCACGTTCCAGCTGGCCCACCCCGGCGTCGAGATCGCCCTTTTCGAGGACAACTCCGACCGGCTCGTGCAAGGCGTGCGCTCGGGTACAACAGACCTGGCTCTCATCGGGGCGGCCGGCACGCCGCCGACGGGGCTTGAAGCGCTATCAGTCGTCAGCGAACGACTGGTTGCAGCCGTACCTTCCGGCCACCCGCTGGCCAAAAGACGCCGGGCAACTCTGGCCGAGATCAGCGCGTACCCGATCGTGTGCCTGCCCGAAGGAACGGGAATCCGGACGGTATTCGATCAAGCCTGCGCGGCCAAGGGCATACAGCCGGACATTGTGCTGCAAGCCAGCGCACCCGGGGCCGTCGCAGATCTCGCCGTCCGCGGGCTCGGCATTGCCATCCTCAGCGAGTCGATGACCAGCAACTACATCGGCCGATTGCACGCTCTCGCCGTCGACGACATCGAGACACCTTCGGTTCTAGCCCTGATCTGGACAGCGACGAAGAGCCCTGCACTGCGAGAGCTGCTGAAGAACAGCCGCGATTCCTTTATCAACCCACAGACCAGCCAGGTGCAGCCCGCCAGTGGCCGAGCTGC
>DAITND010000014.1:0-27918 GCA_036834825.1 Dermatophilaceae bacterium | reverse complement strand
GTGCAAGACGCAGCGCGGGTCTTGGACGAGGTCCAGGACTACGCCTCGCCCTTCATCTCGATGCCGTTCTAGTTACTACAGCCGCGCTTATTTTGAGCCGGGTGCGGTCGTCGCCCGCTGGGCCATTCAGGAGTCCTTCCAGAGCGCCAAGGGCGAGGTCGGCCAGGACCAGTACCAGGTCCGCCGCTACGACTCCTGGTACCGGGCCGGAGACCAGGAGAGCCGGCACCAGGCCCACGGCGTACGCACCGAACATCGCGGTGAGCGCCGCCGCACTCAGGTGCAATCGCTGCTCGTAGACGAGCAGCAGCGGCGGCACGTTGGTGCCGAAGGCCACCGCGAACAGCGCGACGCACACGCGCCGCCAGGACCGGGCGGCAATGTCAGCGCGTCGCGGTGGACAGGACCGGCTTCAGCGTCGCTCCGGACCGCATGTCGGCCAGTGCCTGGTTCGCCTCCGTGAGGTCGTAGCGCGTCGCAAGGCGCGCGAGGTCGAAGCGCTGCGCCAGCTGGGGCAGCGAGGCGACGTAGTCCGTGTAGTGCTCACCCGCGAACGCCCACGAGCCAAACACCTGCAGCTGCTTGCGAGTGACCAGGTGGGGGTTCAGCGCGGTGGAGCCGTGGTCTGTGTACTGGCCCACCACCAGGTAGCGGCCGTTCTTGCGACAGATGTCCAGACCCTCGGCCACCGCCTGCGGCACTCCCGTCGCTTCCACCACGACATCCGCTCCGCGGTGCCCCGGAGTCTGCGCCACGACCTGTCGCACACGGTCGGCGGCGTCTGGGTGCTCGAAAATGTCGACGGCGAGGTCGCACATCCCGAGCTCGACGGCAAGGTCCAGACGGTTGCGCGGCCCCCCGACCAGGATCACCTGCGCGGCTCCCCCGAGCTTGGAGTACATCGCGGCAGCCAGTCCCACCGGGCCGCTGCCTTGCACCACGACGACGTCGCCGAACCTCGGCGGGACGACGCCGAGCAGACCGTGCACCACGGTCGGGCCGGCGCACCCCAAGGAGATCACCTGCTCGGCGGACACTCCCTCCGGCACCCGCACGATGGTCGACCCGGGCTGCAGGTAGATCTCGTCCGCCCAGCCGCCGGACAGGTGCGGCCAGCGGTCGGCGGGCTGGTTGATCCCGTAGACCGTGCGGTTCTCGCACAGTGAGCGTTCCTGCTCCTGGACGCAGTAGTAGCAGCGTCCACACGGGATGTTCGAGGCCCACCCGATCAGGTCGCCCGGTCGCAGCGGAGCACCGTTGGCGTCAGTGCTCACGCCCTCTCCCAGCGCCTTCACCCGCCCGACCGCCTCGTGGCCGAGGACCAGTGGGGTCGGGATCGCCATCCGGCCGTCCTGCAGGTGCATGTCGGTGCCGCAGACCCCGGCGAGCTCGACGCGGGCGACGACCGCACCCGGCCCGGGTTCGCTCCCAGGGAGCTCCACGACCTCCAGCGGGCGGTTCGGAGCGGGCAGCACGACCGCTCGCCGAGTGCTCATGTCATCCCCTTTCGTCAGTGCGACTGCCGCGGCACGGCGTCGCCGCTGCGACCGACCAGGAAGTCGAGGTCGGCACCCTCGTTGGCCTGGAGCACATGCTCGATGTAGAGCCGCACGTAGCCCCGCTCGCGCACCGGCTTCGGCGGTACCCACTCCTGGCGGCGACGTTCTAGCTCCTCATCGGACACCTCGAGGTGCAACGTGCGGTTCGGCACGTCCAGCTCGATCATGTCGCCAGCGCGAGCGGGCCGCCCACTGCGGCTTCCGGCGCCACGTGGAGCACCACTGTGCCGTAGGACGTACCACTCATCCGGGCGTCGGAGATCCGCACCATGTCGGTGATCCCCTTGGCCAGGACCCGCTTGGGCAGCTCCATGTTGCCGACCTCCGGCATACCCGGGTAACCGCGGGGCCCAGCGTGTTTGAGGACGAGCACGCAGGTTTCGTCGACGTCCAGGTCTGGAGAGTCCACACCCTCGTCGTACTCCTCGATGCTCTCGAAGACCACCGCACGGCCCCGGTGCCGCATCAGCTGCGGCGAGGCCGCCGACTGCTTGATGACCGCTCCGTCCGGGCACAGGTTGCCGCGCAGCACGGCGGTTCCGGCGCCGACACCGAGCGGGTCGTCGAAGGGTCGGATGACCTCGCTATCCTCCGGCCTAACGGCAGCGCTGACGTTCTCGAGCACACTGCGTCCGGTGACCGTGACGGCGTCGCCGTGCAGCACCCGGCTGAGCTCGTTCATGACAACAGGGAGGCCACCGGCGTAGAAGAAGTCCTCCATCAGGTACTTGCCGGACGGCAGCAGGTTCACGAGCAGGGGGATCTCCCGCGTGAGGGTGTCGAAGTCGTCGAGCGCGAGGTCCACCTCGACCCGACCAGCCAGCGCGAGCAGGTGGATGACCGCGTTCGTGGAGCCGCCGATCGCCGCGTTGACCCGGATGGCGTTCTCGAACGACTTCCGGTTCAGGATCTTCGACATCCGTAGGTCCTCGTGCACCATCTCCACGATGCGCCGCCCGGACAGCTGAGCCATGGTGTACCGCCGCGAGTCCACTGCGGGGACGGCGGCCGAGCCGGGCAGCTGCATGCCCAGCGCCTCGGCGACGATGGCCATCGTGGACGCGGTGCCCATCGTCATGCAGTGCCCGTTGCTGCGCGACATGCACGACTCGGCCAGGACGCACTCGTCCGCGGTCATCCGTCCGGCGCGCACCTCCTCCGCGAACTGCCACACCGCGGTCCCCGAACCGATGTCGCGGCCCTGGTACTTGCCGTTGAGCATCGGCCCGCCGCTGATCATGATCGTCGGCAGGTCAACGCTCGCCGCTCCCATCAGCGAGGCCGGGGTCGTCTTGTCGCATCCCGACAGCAGGACGACGCCGTCCACGGGGTTGGCCCGGATCGACTCCTCGACGTCCATGCTCATGAGGTTGCGAAACAACATGGTCGTCGGCCGCATCAGCGTCTCACCGAGCGACATCACCGGGAACTCCAGCGGGAACCCACCGGCCTCCCACACCCCGCGCTTGACCGACTCCGCGACCCGGCGCAGATGCACGTTGCAGGGTGTCAGCTCCGACCAGCTGTTGCAGATCCCGATGACCGGCCGGCCGTCGAACACGTCGTTCGGAAAGCCCTGTGCCTTCATCCACGAGCGGTGGATGAACCCGTTCCTCCCTGGCAGTCCGAACCACTCGGCGCTGCGAAAGCGAGGACTCTCTTCCTGGTTCATGCATACCTCCAGTCATCACGCGAACAGTGCTAATAGACGGCCCGGCCACCGGACAGGTCGAAGGTGAAGCCCGTGGTGAAACTACACTTGGGAGAGACGATCCAGCAGATCGTCTCTGCGGCCTCGGTCAGGGTGCCGGTCCGTCTCATGGGGATCCGATCGGTCATATAGTTGACCTGCGTGCGTGGCATCGCGTCGACCATCGCGGTACGGATGACCGCCGGCGCGAGAGCGTTGACGGTGACGCCCGTCTCGGCGTACTCCTTGCCCTGCGCCTTCACCATGCCGATGAGCCCGGCCTTGGACGCGGAGTAGGCCACCATCCCGGCGTTGCCTTCCTTGCCGGCGATCGAGGCCACGTGCAGCACGCGACCGTAGCCCTGCGACACCATCCGCGGCAGGACAGCCCGCGAGAGCAGAAACGCCCCTCGCAGGTTGATCCGGCAGACCAGGTCGAAGTCCTCGATGTCCACGTCCTGGCTGCGCCGATCGGTGACTCCGGTGATCCCGGCGCAGTTGACCAGTACGGCGATCGGGCCCAGCCGGCGCTCGGCCTCCCCGATCGCCGCGACGACCGCGCGGTCGTCGGTGACGTCCATCTCCAGCGCGATCGCGTCGGGCGCGTCGGGCCCGAGCGCGTCGACGGACTCTTGGGCGCCGTCGAAGTTGCGGTCGAGGCAGGCGACGCGCGCGCCACGCTGCGACAGCAGCGTGGCGCTTGCCCTGCCGACGCCGGCGGCGCCACCGACCACCACGGCGGTCTGGCCGGCGAACTCGTCCCCGCTCACGGCGCCGACCGGCACACCTGGCGCTGGACCCCGAGACCGGTGATCGTCAGCTCCATCTCGTCGCCGTCGCGCAGGAACCGCTGCGGGGTCATCCCCATGCCGACACCCGGCGGCGTGCCGGTGTTGATCAGGTCGCCCGGCTCAAGCACCATGAACTGGCTGAGATACCAGACCAGGTACGCCGCCCGGAAGACCATCGTGGTCGTGCTTCCCTTCTGCACGATCTTGCCGTTGAGTCGCAGCGACAGGTCGAGCGACTGGGGGTCTCCCACCTCGTCCGGGGTCACGAGCCAGGGCCCGAGGGGGTTGAACGTCTCGCAGGACTTGCCCTTCACCCACTGGCCGCCGCGCTCCAGCTGAAACGCCCGCTCGGACACGTCATTGGACACGCAGTACCCGGCAATGGCATCGACCGCAGCGCTCTCGTCCTGCAGGTAACGGGCCTCACGACCGATGACGACCCCGAGCTCGACCTCCCAGTCGGTCTTTTCTCCTCCTCGCGGCAGCAGCACGGTGTCGTTCGGGCCGACCACCGTGTTGCTGGCCTTGAAGAAGATCACCGGCTCGCTCGGCACGTCCATGCCCGACTCGCGGGCGTGGTCGGCGTAGTTGAGTCCCGCACACACGACCTTGTACGGGCGCGAGATCGGGGCACCGATCCGCTCGCGGGCGAGATCTACCTCGGACAGCTCGCTCGCGCGCTCCTCGACGACCTGCCGCAGGCGCGAGATCCCGTCGGAACTGAAGAACGCAGGTGAGAAGTCCTCGACGTGCGCCGACACGTCGAGCACCCGACCCTCGTACAGGACCGCAGGACGTTCCTGCCCCACCGAACCAACCCGCATGAGCTTCATCGTCATTCCACCCTTCTCCTGCCACGGTTGGACCGTGGGCACATGGACACAGCTGTCTGATCTGCGCGCAGGCGCGCAGCTAGCGGTTGTAGAGCGGCGCCGCCCCCCGCAGCGTCGTCCAGACCTCGTCGCAGGCCTGCTCCACCTCTGGCGACAGGGACGGCCCGGAGGCAGCCGTGAGGTTCTCGGACAGCTGGTCCGTGCCCGAGACACCGAGCAGGATGCTGCCGACGAGCGGGCGGCCCAGCAGCCAGCGGAAGGCCAGCTCCAGCAGGGTCAGACCGGCGTCGCCGGCTATCTCTCGCAGCGCGTCGACGGCCGCGAACTGCTGGTCGTTCCAATAGCGCTCGCGACACATGGGGCCGAGGTCAGATGCGAACCGTCCACCCTCCTGCGGGCGTCGCGGGTCGGTGTACTTGCCACTGAGCAGACCACCGGCGAGCGGGTTGTACACCACGTTGTGTAGGCCGTACCGAGCCGAGCCGGCGGCGTACTCGTCCTCGACGCGGCGGGCCAGCAGGTTGTACACCGGCTGGGACGCCGAGACCGTCGGCCACCCGTGGCGCTCCGACAGGCACCGGATCTCGGCGATCTGCCAAGCGGCGTAGTTCGAGACGCCCACCTGACGCACCTTGCCCGCTGTCACCGCGTCAGCCATCGCCCCGAGCGTCTCCTCGATGGGGGTGTCCCGGTCGGGGGCGTGCAGGTAGTACAGATCCAGGTAGTCGGTGCCCAGCCGGCGCAAGGTCGCCTCGAGTGCCTCCTCGATGGCAGGTCGGCGCAGTCCCCGGTAGTTCGATCCGTCCCCGTCGGGTTGAACACCTTGCTCGCAATCAGGACGTCGGCCCGAAAGGGCGCGACGATCTCGCCGAGGATCCGCTCTGAGGCCCCCGCGTTGTAGGAGTTGGCGGTGTCGAACATCGTGATGCCCGCATCACGACACGAGTCGACCATCGTGCCGGCAGCCTCCCGGTCGACCTGTGCGCCGAAGGTCATCGTGCCCAGGACGAGGCGGGGCAGCTGCATGTCCGTCCCCGGTAGTGTGCGGTACTCCATGTGACGCCTCCTGGTCTGTGCTTCGATCCGGCTCTGGCAGTGGCCTGCGCCGCCGTCCGTCGGGTGGTCAGGGCGTCAGCTGGCCACCGTTGACCTCGAGTACCTGTCCGGTGACGTAGCTGCTAAGTGCCGTTGAAGCGAGGAAGAGAACCGCTCCGACGCACTCCTGCGGGTCGCCCCTCGTCCCATGGGGATGCCGTCGACCATGGCTCGCATCTGGTCGTCGGCGGTGTGCCGGTGGAACGGCGTGGTGATGATGCCGGGAGCGACGGCGTTCACCCGGATCCCTTCGTGAGCGAGCTCTCTGGCCAACCCCCGGGTGAACGTGCTCAGACCGCCCTTTGCCGTGGCGTACAGCACCGAGCCGCCGCCTCCTCCGGTCCGCGCAGCGATCGACGTCAGGTTCACGATCGCTCCGCCGCCCTGCCTTCGCATGGCGGGGATCACCTGGCGGCAGGTGGCCACGACGGACGCGAGGTTCAACGCGATGATCCGATCGAAGTCCTCATCGGACGTCTCGCTCACCGGCGCCCGCCGAAACAGGTCTCCCGCGTTGTTGACCAGCACGTCGATGCGGCCGTACTCGTCGAGCACGTTGTCCACGAGCGCTGCCGCCGAGCCGCGCGTCCCCAGGTCGGCGGCCGCGGTCGAGGCGCGCCCACCTGCCGCCTCGATGCCTCGCTGCACCTCCTTCGCCGCGTCGTGACCGCGGTTGTAGTGCAGGACCACCCGCGCACCCAGTGCCGCGAACCCCTTGGCCACCGCTGCACCGATCCCGCTGCTGGCGCCGGTGACGAGAACCACCTGGTCGGCGAAGTCCAGCTGCAGGTCGGTCCCTCGAACGTGCGACGTGGTCACCATCACATGACCGCCCCGAGCTGCCACGGCACGAACTCCTCTTCCCCGAAGCCCAGCTCCTCGCTCAACGTCTTGCGCCCGGACGCCGTCTGCAGGATAAGCTCGAAGAGCTGCTGGCCGACCTCCTGGACCGATGCTTCGCCGTCCATGATCACGCCGCAGTTGACGTCCATGTCGCCGGACATGCGGCGGTACATCTCGGTGTTCGTCGCGAGCTTAAGGCTGGGCGTCGGCTTGCACCCCAGCACCGAGCCTCGGCCGGTGGTGAAGCACATGACGTTCGCCCCGCCCGCCACGATCCCGGTCACCGACACCGGGTCGTAGCCGGGGGTGTCCATGAAGACGAAGCCCTTCGCGGTGACCGGTTCCGCGTAGCGGTAGACGCCGGTCAGGTTCGTCGTGCCACCCTTCGCGACCGCACCGAGCGACTTCTCGAGGATGGTCGTCAGGCCGCCCTCCTTGTTGCCAGGAGAGGGGTTGTTGTCCATCGAGCCGTTGTTGGCGGCGGTGTACCTCTCCCACCACCGGATGAGCTCGACGAGCGAGTCTCCCACATCGCGGCTCACGGCCCGCCGCGTCAGCAGGTGCTCTGCCCCGTAGATCTCCGGTGTCTCCCCCAGAATCGCCGTGCCGCCGTGGCGCACGAGGATGTCGACGGCGGCACCGAGCGCAGGGTTGGCGGTGATTCCCGAGTAGGCGTCCGATCCCCCGCAGTTCAGACCCAGAATCAGTTCGCTGGCCGGCACCGTCGTCCGCGACACGCGGTCGGCCTCGGGCAACATCTCGCGGATGAGCTCGACACCTCGCTGGACCGTCTTCGCCGTGCCGCCCTCGTCCTGGATCGTCAACGAGTGCACGATCTTCGACCGGTCGAGTTTCCACTGCGCCGTCAGGCTGGAGATCTGGTTGACCTCGCAGCCGAGACCCAGCAGCAGGAAGCCGGCGAAGTTGGGGTGCGCTGCGTAGCCGGTGAGCGTCCGCTGGAGGACGTCGAACCCCTCCCCGCTGCCGGCCATCCCGCAGCCCATCCCGTGGACCAGCGCGACCACGCCGTCCACGTTGGGGTAGTCGTCAAGGACGCCACTGGCACGAATCGACTCGGCGATGAACTTGGCAGTCGTCGCCGAGCAGTTCACCGAGGTGATGATGCCGATGTAGTTGCGGGTCGCGACGCTTCCGTCGGCGCGGACGATCCCCTGGAAGGTGGCCCGCTCGGACTCAGGGACCATCGCGGTCGGGACGACGTCGGCACCGAAGGCGTAGTCCCGCTCGAACGCCCGGAACTCGGTGTTGTGGGTGTGGACGTGCGCGCCGGGAAGGATGGCCTCCGTCGCGAAGCCGATGATCTGGTTGTACTTGCGGATCGGCTCGCCGACCGCGATGGACGCGACGGCCATCTTGTGCCCTCGCGGCACGGCCTGACGGACCGTCAGCGTCCCGGCTTCGATGCCCGCTGCGAGGTCGCTGGTTGCCACCACGACGTTGTCGGCTGGGTGCAGCCGCACGCCGATTCCCTGCTCGGTCGATGTCGTCATGATCTTCTTCTTCCCGCTGTTCTGCAGCAGTGTCGGTTTGTCGGTGAGAGGTACACGCATCCAGTGGCGCGATCGCGCTTCACTCGGTGCCGTGCGGGACGTCACGCATCGGGCTTGTCCGCCCACTGCTCGAACACCCGCACGATGTCCGAGTCGTCATCGCCGGAATAGCCCTGAGCGGCGCCGATGAGGAAGAGTTGGTTCGCGGTTGCCGCCAGCGGCGCCGGGAATCTTCGTCCCGCGGCCGCCTCGGTGACCAGTCCCATGTCCTTGACGAAGATCTCGAGGGCGCTCTTGGCCGGCTGGAACTCGCGGGACAGCATGCGCGCGCCGCGACCATCCAGCATGAACGAACCGGCAGCGCGTGCCGGATCGTCTCGTGCACGGCCGCCGGGTCCAGGCCCAGTGCACGGGCGTAGCCGAGCGCCTCGCCGGCCGCCTCGATGTGCCCGCCGCACAACAGTTGGCTGACCAGCTTCACCGACTGCCCGTCACCGGCCGAGGCTCTGCAGTCGACGACGGTGGAACCCATCGCGGTCAGTGCCGGCCGGACGACGTCGAGCGCGCCAGCCGGTCCGCTCGCCATGATCAGCAGGTCGCCGGCGCCGGGGCGGGCGACCCCGCCACTGACCGGGGCGTCCACGAGCTGAACCCCGCGTCGGTGCAGACGCTCGGCCAGAGCACGCACGGCGTGGGGACCCACCGTGCTCATGATCACGACCACCGCGTCCTGCGGCAGCGCAGCGACGGCGCCGTCGCTGCCGAACAACGCCTCCTCGCACTGGGCCTCGTTCACGACCATGACGAACAGCGCGTCGGCTTCCCTGGCGGCCTCGAGCGGCGACTGTGCGCTGACCGCTCCCTGGTCGGCCAGGGACTGCTGTCGCTCGGCGACGGGGTCGAAGACGGTCAGCGTGTCGGCGACGTCGACCAGACGCGCCGCCATCGGCGCCCCCATCGCTCCGAGGCCGATGAATCCGACTCGTTCCAATGTCATGCGTTCGGCCTCTCTCGCAGGATGCTCACGACGCGGGCGAGCGTTTCCGTACTGCCCACGTTGCCCGGGAAGATCACGTAGGGCAGTCCGGGGAAGTCGCTGTCGGCGGTGAGCAACCACACCGATACCGCGCCCGGGAGCAGTTGTCCGGCCACCTCGGCCCGGCGTACGCCCAGGCCCTCGGTCGCGAGGTCGCTGGACGTGATCCCACCCTTGGCGACGAGGAAGCGCGGTGGTCGGCTGCGGTCGAGCCGCGCGACGACGTCGACCAGAGCGCTCGACACCGACCGGCTCAGCGTGAGGCTCTCGTCGGGATCGTCGGTGCGGACCAGGTCCCGGCTGGTGTACAGCACCACGTCGGAGTCCGGCAGCCGCTCGGCGACCTCCTCGACGGTTCGATCGATCTCGTCGTCGCGTCCGGCGCCGAGGAGCCGGGGAACGGACAGCTCGACCGGATGCAGTCCCCCCAGCGCCATCGCCGCCTCCAGCTGGCGCGTCGACAGCGCTGCGTGCGACCCGACGACGACGAGCCCCGATCCGGGCCGGTCACCGTCCGGGTAGATGTCTTCAGGCCCGAGAACGGGTTTCGGCTCGATCCCCGCACGCACCCGGACGAACGAGGGGCCAGTTCGGTACAGGAAGCGACGACCGGCACCCTCCGCCTCGAGCAGCCCGAGCACGAAGACCTCGAGGTCCGCGTAGCTCGCGGCGTTCACGATGACGGCCCGTCCAGCGGGCTCCTGCAGCAGCTGGGCGACCCGGCGCGGTCCCCCGTTGCGGATGTCGGCCAGGGGTATCGACCGGACCTCCTCGAACGGGATCCGGCCCTCCGTCTTCTCCTGCACCCAGGCGCGCAGGTTCGAGCTCTGGTAGCCGAACGTGGCGTCGGCGGCGAACTCCGTGCCGGCCGCCGGGACGAACTGATCCCCCTCACGCACCCATTGGACGTCGTTGACGGTGACCCGACCGGCCTCGAGAAAGCAGGGGCAGATGATGACACCGTCGTAACGCCGACCCCGCTCACCGAACCCCTGCTGCAGGGCGTCGATCTCGGTGGGGAAGTGGCCGCGCAACGTCGAGTCGCTGCGGCTGATCGCTTCTACGTCGATCCCGAGCTCGTCGGCGAGATCCGCCAGCCGTGTCGCGATGGTCTGGCTGATGGCCGCAGCCTCCGGGCGTGAGCGGCCGCGCGAGTTGGTGAGGACGAAGAAGGCATTGGAGGGGTGCCTGAGTGCGGCGCGCAGATCGGCGGACTCCCAGGTGGTCAGCACCGGCACCCCGTGCACGGACTGTGTACCGGTCGGGTCGTCGTCCAGCACCGCAATGTGCGTGCCCTGACCCTTGACCCGGTCCCGGATGGTGGCCATCGCGTGGGGAACAGACCACTCAGGGGGCTGCCCAGACAACAGCTCGCCCGCGCTCATGCGGCTCAGCTGCTGGGCTGCGGGCTTCGTGGTCATCAGGTGCAGGCCCGGTCCGGCTGCGGGTAGAGCACGACGTGGACCTGCCCGGGCCCGTGCACTCCCTTGACGAGCTTCATCTCGATGTCGGCCGATTGGCTGGGTCCGGTGACCAGCTGCATACCCGAGGGCGCCGGATTCATGGCTGCCAGGACGTCGATGGCGTCGGCGTAGGTGGCCACCAACCGGTGCAACGGGACGAGTGCGACGTGCACCGGCGGCACCAGGGGAGTGCTCCGGCGCCGTCCGGGACCCCAGGACAGAACCAGCGTGCCCGTCTCGGCGACCGCGACGTCCACCCCGGTGACACCCACGGCCGCCTCCCATGGGTCGTCCACCAGACGCAGACGCTCGGCTAGGCCGGCGGTGTCGGGGTGGCCCTCGTCGATCACCACCGACGCGGCAGCACAGAGGTCGACCACCCGGTCGTGCGCCTCGGCTGCCGAGGTGCAGAGGTGCGCGACACCGTCGAGCGCGGTCAGTGCGGCCCGGAACTGCTCGGCCAGATCGATACCACTCACAGTGCTCTCCTCCCGGCGAACCAGGACCGGAACCTGCCGGCGTTGCCCATTGCCGGAAGAGCCCGGCCGGTGGCCCAACCCTTGCCCGGCCCGGGCAGCAGCCGGACCAGCGCGCGCGGGAGCAGTGGGCCGAGGACGCGCAGCGCGATCACCGTCAGCCGGAACCCGACCGGGCTGTCCCACAGCCTCGCCCACAGCCGCCACAGCAACCTGCGGGGGCGCGCTGCCCTCGACTCGTAGTCCGCACGCAGGTCGACGAGCATGTCCGGCAGCGGGATCTTGACCGGGCAGGCGTCGTAGCAGGCACCGCACAGCGAGGAGAGAAAGGGCAGATCCGCGCCGTCACGGGTGTTCTCAAGCAGCGGGGTCAAGACGGCGCCGATCGGCCCCCCATACACCGACCCGTAGGCGTGACCGCCGACGGTGCGGTAGACCGGGCAGGCGATCTGGCAGTTTCCGCAGCGGATACACGCCAGAACCTCCTCGTAAGGGCCCCCGACGATCGAGCTGCGCCCGTTGTCCAAGATCACAAGGTGCAGTTGCTCGGGCCCGTCAGCCTCGTCCTTCCGGCGCGGCCCGTTCAGCATGGTCAGGTAGACGGTCAGCTTCTGCGCGGTGGCGGCGTGGCAGAGCAACGGCACCAGCACGGCGAGGTCCCGGAAACGGGGGATCACCTTCTCCAGCGTCATGACGGCCACATGGATACGCGGCTGGGAGGTGACCATGTCGGCGTTGCCCTCGTTGGTCACCAGCGTCAGGGTCCCGGTGTCTGCCGCCGCGAAGTTCACACCCGTGATCCCCATGTCGGCGCGGCGGAAGTCGGTGCGCAGCCGCTCCCGGGCGAACGCGGCGAGATCCTCCGCCTCCTGGGGGATCTGCTGTCCGGCCAGCTCGTTGAAGAGGGCTCCGACCTCCACCTGCGACTTGTGCAGCGCGGGGCCCACGATGTGGCTTGGCCGCTCGTCAGCCAGCTGGACGATGTACTCCCCCAGATCGGTCTCGACGACCTCGATGCCCTGCCCCTCCAGATGGGCGTTGAGGTGCATCTCCTCGGTGGCCATCGACTTGGCCTTGACCACCAGCTTGACGTCGCCCTCGGCCGCGATCCTGCTCACGACCCTTGCGGCGTCCTCGGGGGTCGCGGCCCGGTGCACGACAACCCCGTTGGCCTCGGCCTTCTCGGTCAGGGAATGCAGATAGCCCTCGAGGTCTTCCAGCGTCTCCCGGCGGATCTGCGATCCGCGCTCACGCAGGGCGGCGATTTCGGGCGGCCACCCGGAGTCGTTCTGTGCCCGGTTCTTGCCTGACAGTCGTGCGTGGGTAGCCGTCGTACCCGCCTGACCGATCGCGTCACGGGTGAGGATCGGCAGCGGCTTGCGGTGCGCCGGGATCGCTGCAGCGGCCCAGTCCGGGCGGGTGGGCACGATGCGCTCACGGCCGGATAGGGCAGCCGATCTGCGGTTGCGGGACTCGCCCGACGCCGAGTCGGGCACAGTCGTGGTCGCGGCGTCAGGGACCGGTCCGTCGGTGGAGGTCATGCCCCCACCTCTTCCACGACAAGTGCCTCGCGTACTAACTCGGCGATGTGCCGGGTCTGAACACCGGCCCGGGTGGCGTCGGCGCGAGCTTGCAGGTGCATCAGGCAGGCCGGGTCCGCGGACACCAGGTAGTGCGACGCGGTCTCCTGCGCGTTGACCAGCTTGTGGTCGGCCATGGTCACCGAGACGTCCGGCATTTTGGTGGCGAACGTGCCGCCGAAGCCGCAGCACACCTCCGAGTCGCTCATCTCCACGAGCCTGAGGCCTTCGATCCGGCCGAGCAGGGTGCGCGGTGACTCGCGTTCGTTGAGCGTGCGCAGCATATGACACGAGTCGTGGTAGGTCACCGTGGCATCCAGACGCAGCAGGAGGTCGTGGCCGAACTCGGCGACGAACTGGGTGAACTCCCAGCTCTTGGCCGCCAGGTCCTGCGCCTGCTGGCGCTCGGTTCCTTCGAGGAGCCGCGGGTAGGCGTGGTGGACGGTCGCGGTGCACGAGCCCGAGACGCTCACCACCGCGTCGTATGGCGCGAACGTCCGCAGCCACCGCCGGGCCAGGATGCGTGCCTCCTGCGGGTACCCGGAGTTGAGGGCCGGCTGCCCGCAGCAGGTCTGGGCGCGCGGAACCTCGACCCGCACACCCATCGCCTCAAGCACCTCGACGGCGGCGCGCGGCGGCCCAGGTGACACCAGATCGCCCACGCACGTGACGAACAGGGCGACAGTCGCGGGTGCCACACGGGTACGCGAGGTGTGCTTGTCGATCATTGCCATTTCTCGATCCGTCCTTCTGCGTCGAAGGACATCGGTGCGGCCTCGCCGACGATCTCGAGACCAGCGTTGGCCTCGACCTCGTCGAACAGCGACTCCGAGACCAGCAGCTGCTCGAGGTCGAGCGTGTCGCGCATCCGCACGATCCGGGCACTGCCCAGGTCGGCGCGACCGCAGGTCAGGATCGCGGCCGCGATGGCGTCGCGGTCGGTGGGCATCGCCATGGGGATCTGACCGCGCTGCGGTCCGCCGAGGCCAGAGGTCATCGCGTTGATGTAGCTGCTGCGCAGGTTGATCTTCTCGAGGATCCGGAACGGGATGAAGTCAGCCAGGCCCAGCCCGCTGGCATTGCCGTGCGAGGCGTCACTCACGTCTAGCACGGCGATGTTGGTGATGCGTGGGCGGTCGAACTCGGCACTCCCTCGGATCATCATGCGGCCGATCACGTTGGTGTCCATGCCCGAACCCGACTTGTCCTTGCCCATGACGTCGATGACCGCCACGTCCAGGTGGTCGAACGGCAACGTCGCCATCAGGCGCTTCGCCTCGCGCAGCAGCTCTTGTTCGGCCTGGCCACCGATCTGCTCCGGCTCGACGAGCTCGATCCTCGCGGCCCGGTCGTAGGCGTTCTCGAGGATGGCGATGCCGCCGAGCACCTTGCCGGTGTCGATGATGCGTTGCGCTACGCGCGGGATCCAGAACCCGAGGTTCGCGGGCCCGTAGAGGTGGATGCCCTCGGCGCCGCGCTGCTTGCCCAGGCCGATCGCGATGATCTTCGCGAGGCCGCTCTCGATGTCACCCTTGAAGTCGGTGTGCGCCTTGACACGGTTGATCACCAGGATCGCGTCCGCCGCCGCCGCGTTGCGGTCCAGGTAGGCGGTCGGGCCGTCCGGCACCGATCCGAGATCGACGGTCTCCATCGTGGCGCGGATGGGCATGCCGAGGCTCTGCTCGGTCATGCCGAGCTCGGCGAGCATCCCCACCTGGCCCTCGGCGGTGGCACCGCCGTGAGATCCCATGGCGGGCACGACGAAGGGCTCGGCGCCCACCGAGCGCAGCCACTCGCCGGCGACCCGCACCACCGTCGGCTTGTCGTGGATACCCCGGCTGCCGGCGGTGATGGCCACCGTCATACCGGGCGTGATCCGGGCTCGCAACGGCTCGAGCGCAGCTGCGGTGGCGGCTGCGACGTCGGCCAGCTGTGGGGCCTCGAATCGTTGGCGCACGGGCAGCATCCAGGGGAATGGGGCGTCGTAGCGCAGCTCGCGGACCGCCTCGAAGGGGCCGAGGTGCCCGCCTGGTCGGCAGGTCATGCGGTCTGATCTCCTGTCGCCACCGTCGCGATCCCGGGCCGCGACGCCGCAGCCCGGGCCTGCGCCATCCCCGCCGCGACCAGGATCGCTTCCACCAGGCTGTCGTGACTGGCCCGTCCGGTACCGGCGATGTCGAACGCGGTGCCATGGTCGACGCTCGTCCGGACGATGGGCAGGCCGATGGTCGCGTTCACGCCCGTCTCGAAGCCGAGCACCTTGACGGCGATGTGGCCCTGGTCGTGGAACATGGCGATCGCGACGTCGAAGTCTCCTGCCACCGAGCGCCCGAACAGCGTGTCGGCAGGCCACGGTCCGCTGGCGTCAATGCCGGCCGCCTGTGCCTGCTTGATGGCGGGGGTGATCACCCGGGCCTCCTCGTCGCCGAAGAGTCCGCCTTCACCGGCGTGCGGGTTCAGCCCCGAGACGCCGACCGACGGCGACTCGATGCCCATGTCCTGCAGTGCCCGGGCCGCGAGCCGAATCGTCGTGAGCACGCGCTCCGTCGTCACCAGCTCGAGCATCTCCCGCAGGCTGACGTGGGTGGTCACGTGGACCACACGCAGTTTGTGGGCGGTAAGCATCATGGCGAAGTCGCGCGTCCCGGTGAGGTCCGCGAGGATCTCGGTGTGACCGGGGTAGGGGTGGCCGGCCAAGGCGATGGCCTCCTTGTTCAATGGAGCCGTCACGATCCCGTCGATGTCGCCCGCGACGGCGAGCTCGACCGCCCGCTGCACGCCCTCGAAGGCGATCTGGCCCGCCTCGGCGGACAGCCGGCCGAAGGTGACAGGCCGGTCGGAGGGGACCGTCACGACGTCGAGCCAGCCAGGCTCGAAGCGGGCCATCGACGGCGCAGCGACCTCCCGGAGCCTCGGGGGTTCCGCGACCACGTCGCAGGCAGCACGCAGTGCCTGCAGGCTGCCGATCGCCACCAACCGAGCGGCCGCCGACCTCGGGTCACGAGCCGCCATCAGCGTGATCTCCGGGCCGATCCCCGCCGGATCGCCTACCGTCAGGCCAAGAAGTGGGATCATGCGCATGCCTCCAACGTGGTCACGGCCTGAAGCAGCGCGTCGCGCGCTCCGAAGCCACCGGACTTGGTGATTGCCGGGATGCTGCGATCGGCGAGGACAAGCTCGCCGATCGCGATGCCGGGGGTGATCTCGGCGAGCAGCCGGAGCTCGCGGGCGCCCAAAGCCCGCGACACGGCCAGCGCGGTTTCGCCCCCGGTGAGCACCAGCGCCGCAGTGGGCGCGGCGTCGGTGATGGCCTGGACGACCAGGGCCAGCTCCGCCGCCACCGCAGCGGCGCCCGGAGTGTCGGCCTCGACGTGGTGGGCGATGTCCGTCGTGACCAGGACGTGTCCACCGCGGGCGAGCGCGACGACGGCCTCCTGGATGCGGACGGGAGCAGACTGCGTGACGAGGACGCACACCGCGCCCGATCCGGTGAGCGCGAGCGCCTGCGCACGGCTGGCGAGATGGGCGGTGCCGACGACGACGAGCACGCCGGCGACCGGCCCGGTCGGCCGCCGTGGACCCTGTGGACCAGGTGGACCCGGCAGGATCACGTCGGCGAGCGCTCGGGCCAGGCCGGCCGAGCCGATGGCCACCGCCCCCTCGTTCAGGACTCGCTCAGCGATCTCGTCCAGCTCCTCGTCGGTCTCGGCGTCGAGCAGGCTCACGCCCTCGGGGAAGCAGCCGGCTACCGATCCGGGCTGCGGCTCCCCGTGGACCACCAGGACGCCGTGTCGCACCACGCGACCCTGAGCGGGGAAGGCCGGCGCCGCGATGGCCTGCGCGCCGCCCCACGCCGCCAGAGCCGCGCCGACCTCGGCGCGCACGTTGCCACGTAGCGTCGAGTCCACCTTGACGAACAAGGCGTCCGCCCCCCAGTCGCGTGCCTGCCTGACCAGCTGACCGACCCGGTTGGCGGCGTCGGACGCCTCGCGCCAGCGGCTGTCGCTGACGAGTGCCAGGACGTCGACGTCTCCGCGAGGGGGCCCGGACAACGTGAGGCTGACCTCGGCTCCACGACTCGCGAACGGAGCTGCGGCGTCGGCCGCGCCCGTGAGGTCGTCGGCCACCACGGCCAGACGGGGTAGCCCTGTCCTGCCCACTACGGTCATGTCTGGCCACCACCTTGGTCCTGCGGCGCCGAAGGCGCGGGGGACAGCGCGCCCTCGGCGCTGGACGCTCCGGGGCTTCCGGCGGTGTTCTTGCCCAGGTACGCGGCGCGCATCTTTTCGTCGTCGAGGAGCTCGCGCGCGCGCCCCTCCAGCGCGACGCGACCGGTCTCGAAAACGTAGCCCCGGTCGGCGACCTTGAGTGCCTGGTAGGCGTTCTGCTCGACCAGCAGGACCGTCGTGCCCGCCTGGTGCACCTGGCGGATGATCCGGAAGACCTCGCGCACGATGATGGGGGCGAGACCGAGCGACGGCTCGTCGAGCATGAGCAACCGAGGGTTGGCCATCAGTCCGCGTCCGATGGCGAGCATCTGCTGCTCACCGCCGGACAGGCTCCAACCGAGCTGGCTCTGCCGGTCCCGCAAGCGGGGGAAGGTCTCGAAGGTGCGCTCGATGCCCGCGGAGACGTCCTTGCGGCTCATCCGCCCGTTGGACGAGCCGAGCCGCAGATTGTCCAGAATGCTAAGGCCCGGGATGATCTGCCTGCCCTCGGGAACGTGGACGATGCCCATCCGGGCGATGCGCTCCGGCGGCTTGCCGACGATCGACTCGCCGTCGAGGGTGATACTGCCGCCGGCAGGACCGATCAGGCCGCTGATGCTGCGCAGGGTCGTCGACTTGCCGGCGCCGTTCCCGCCCAGCAACGTCACGACCTCGCCCTCGGCGACATCGAAGGAGACGCCGCGCAACGCGCGGATCTCGCCGTAGCGGACGTCGAGATCTCTAACGCTGAGCATCCATCTCCTCCTGATCCTCGGTGCCCAGGTAGGCAGCGATCACGTCGGGGTCGGCCTGTACCTGGTCCGGCCTGCCCTCGGCGATCTTCTTGCCGAAGTTCAGCACCGTGATGTAGTCGCTGATCCCCATGACGAGGTTCATGTCGTGCTCGACGAGCAGGACCGTGATCCCACGCCCCACGATCTGGCGCAGGATCTGGTCCAGCAGCTCGGTCTCGTGCGGGTTCAGTCCCGCGGCCGGCTCGTCGAGCAGGAGCATGGTGGGATCGCTGGCCAGTGCCCTGGCGATCTCGACCAGACGCTGCCGTCCGTAGGACAGGCCGCCGGCCAGCACGTCGCCGGCGTTGGAGAGGCCGACAAACTCCAGCTCCTGGCGGGCCCGCTCGTGCGTCGCCGCGTCCTCGCGACGAGCGCCCGGGCTGAGCAGGACCCGCAACAGCCCGGACGACGTCCGGCAGTGCTGCCCCGTCATGACGTTGTCCAGCACCGGCAGGTCCTTGAAGAGCCGAATGTTCTGGAACGTCCGGGCCAGGCCCAGCTTGACGCGCTCGTCCGGCCTGCGCCGGGTGATCTCGTGGCCCAGCAGGGTGACCGTGCCGTGGGTCGGGACGTACAGCCCGGTGAGCACGTTGATCAGGGTCGACTTGCCGGACCCGTTCGGTCCGATCAGTGAGTGGATGTGGCCCGACGTGACGTCGAGGCTGACGTCGTCGACAGCCCTCACCCCGCCGAAGTACTTGGACAGTCCCTCCAGCTTGAGCACCGCGGCGCCGGTCCGGTCGGTCGCGGCGGCGCGATCGCCGTCTCGCAAGTGGGTGGCCGAGCCGTCCTGGGACCGCGTCATGGCCGCACCTTCGATCCCGGCCCGGCCGCGATCGGCTGGTCCGCGACGGTCTCCATCGGCTCGGACACCTCTGCGCGTCCCCGGGAGCTGCGCCGTGCTACCACCGACTCCAGCCACCCCCACAGACCCTGGGGGAGGAAGATAACGAGCAGGATGACGGCGACGCCGTACACCGCCAGGTAGTACTGGTTGAGGAACCGCAGCGTCTCCGGCAGGGCGGTGACGAGCATGGCCCCGATGATGGCCCCGGGCACGGTGGCCTGGCCGCCGAGCAGCAGCATCACCAGCATGGTCACCGACAGCTCGAAAACGAAGTTGTCGGGACTGATGTAGTGGGTGAGGCCGTGTGCGTACAGGCCGCCGGCGACCGTGCCGTAGACCGTTGACAAGGTGAAGGCGAGCACCTTGAAGTTCAGCGTGTTGATGCCGATCGTCGAGGCGGCCAGCTGGTCCTCGCGAATCGCGAGGAAGGCCCGGCCGACCCTGCTGAGCTTGATCTTCCACCCGACCAGAGCCAGCACGACCAGGAAGGCCAGTACGACGTAGTAGTAGTAGAAGTTCTGGTCGAGGATGAAACTGCCGATCCGTGGCGGCTTGGTGCCCGAGATGCCATCCGGGCCGTTGGTCACCGGCTTCCAGTGCAGGAAGATGATGTTCGCGATGACGGCGAAGCCGATGGTCGCCAGCGCCAGGTAGTGGCCCGTGAGGCGCAGCGTCGCGAAGCCGAGCGACACTCCGAGCACGATGCCTGCCGCCACCGTCGCGGCCATCGTTGCCGGGAACGGCCAGTCGTACCGGGTGGACAGGATCGCCGCTGTGTACGCCCCGACCCCGAAGAAAGCGCCCTGCGCCAGCGAGAGCTGACCACTCAGGCCCATGACAAAGTACAGGCCCAGCACGGCGATCGCGTAGATGGCGCCGAGCACCACCACGCCGAGGTAATACGGGTTCACCAGGAACGGCAGGCACGCCATGAGCACGAGCAACGCCATCAGCGCGTACGGCTTGTCCATGAAGCGACTCACGGCCGACGTGGACCCGGACGTGACGCTCGGTGACTGGTCAGCGAGTGCGGACACGACTCCTCCTTCTGCTCTGGTTAGGCCTTCTGCCCGATCTTCTCGCCGAAAAACCCCTGCGGACGCAAGATGAGTACGGCGATGAGGATGACGAACGCGAAGGCGTCCTTGTAGTCCGCGCTGATGTACTCGGCCCCGAAGATCTCGACGAGGCCGAGGAAAACCGCGCCCATGACTGCTCCAGGCACCGACCCGAACCCCCCGATGACGGTGGCCGCGAACGCCTTGAGCGCGATGAGCGAGCCGATCTCGGTCGTCACACCGAACAGGGGCGCGACGAGGATGCCCGCCACCGCGCCGAGAACGGCGCTGTAGGCGAAGGTCGCGGCGATCATGACATGGGTCCTGACACCGAGCAGCGACGCCATCTCACGGTTCTGAGCGGTCGCCTGGAGACGCTTGCCGACCATCGTGCGGTCGAACACGAAGTACTGCAGGGCCAGGAGAACGGCGGTGACCCCGATGATGACGAGATACTGCGCGTTGACCCTCGTGCCGAAGATGCTGACCACCCCGCTGATCAGCGGCTCGACCTTGCGTGGGTCGGCACCGAAAAGCACCAGGGCGATGTTCTTGAGGAACACCGAAACACCGATGGTGGCGATGATGACCGGCACGAAGGAGCGCTTGCGCAGCGGGTAGTAGACCAGCCGGTTGAAGACCAGACCGAACACGGCCGCGAACAGGATCGTCCCGAGGATCGCCAGCCACATGGGCAGATGGGACGAGGTGAGCAGGAACGAGACGACGAACGCCGGGAACATCGCGAACTCGCCCTGCGAGAAGTTCACCACGTTGACCGCGTTGAAGATGAGGACAAAGCCGAGGGCAACCAACGCGTAGATCATCCCGATCGCGAGACCGGCCGCACCGAGCTGGATAATGACGTCCATCCGACCAATCGCCTCCGAAGCCATGGGGAGAGAAGAACAGGGTGTCGCTGGTGGTGGCCGGGCGGGCCGGCCACCACCAGCGGGTTGCTATGACGAGGGCAGCAGCTTGGTGGCGTCCTCGACGAGCTTGGTGCCGTCGCCCTGGACCTGGACGACGAGCAGGTTCCGGTTGGCGTCGCCGATGTCGTTGGACTTCAGGTGACCCTGTACCCCGTCGGCCTCGACCGCGTGCAGCGCCTTGGTGAAGGCCCCCGTGTCGCAGCCGGACTTCTCCAAGGCGGCCTTCATGAAGTAGAGAGCGTCCCGCTGCCAGGCACCGTAGAGGTCGGGCTTGGAACCGTACCGCTGCTCGTACTCGTTCGCCCACGCCGTGTTCACCGGGTTGGAGTCGAGGCGGAAGTCGACCACGGCACGCCAGCCCTGGATGAACTGCTTGCCGAGGTCGTAGGTCACCTGCGAGGTAATCGACGGACCACCGACGAGGGGGGTCTTGATGCCCAGCTCCTGCATCTGCCGGGCGAAGATCGCGACGTCCTCGGAGTTGGTCGCATAGGTGGTGATGACATCGGGGGCGAAGCGCTTGATCGTGGACAGTTGCGCCGTGTAGTCCTTGTCCCCGGTGGTGTACGAGGTCTTCTGGACGGTGATGCCCGCATCCTTCGCGGCCTTCTCCACGACGGCGGCGCCACCCGAGCCGAAGGCATCGGAGTCGTACAGGACGGCGATCTTCTTGGGCTTGTACTCCTTCTGCGCGTACGCGACGATCGCGACGCCCGTGAGCGAGTCCGGTGGGCGGAAGCGGAAGATCAGGCCACCGCCGTCCTTGGTGAGATCGGCGTTGGTCCCACCGACCATCATGGGGACCTTCTTTGACTTGATCGTCTCTTCCATCGCCTTGACCTGGGTGGAGCGGATCGGGCCGATCAGCGCGAAGATGTTGTCCTGCGTCAGC
Source organism: Dermatophilaceae bacterium (assembly GCA_036834825.1). Taxonomy (GTDB): domain Bacteria; phylum Actinomycetota; class Actinomycetes; order Actinomycetales; family Dermatophilaceae; genus UBA4719. Next base: position 6,310 of record DAITND010000014.1, on the reverse strand, counting down.
GACTTGTTCATCGCGTTGACGGCGCCGGGGTTGGTCGACTGGTTGTCCTCGTAGACGACCTTGACCTGCTTGCCCAAGATGCCGCCGGCCTTGTTCAGATCGTCGACCGCCATGTCGAGCGAGCGCTTGGCGATGGCACCCGACAGGGCCGCCTTGCCCGTCAGCTCAGCGTTGACACCGAAGCTGATCCCCTTGGCGCTAACGCCCGGCGAGCCGTCCTTGCAGGTGACCTTGCCGGACGAGTCCTTCTGGATCTGGCCCTCACCAGCCTTGGCGCCCGCTGTCGTCAGCGCCGGGGCACCACCGCACGAGACCGTGAGGAAGATCGGCACAGCGGTCAGGCTGGCCGCCAGCGTTCTGGCTGTTGTTCTCTTGCGCATCTCGCTCCTTGGTGTGTACACAGGTCAACTGACAGTGATGGGACAGGTCCTACGACAAGGTGCCCTCGGTGATACGGGAACCGACCCACGCGCCGACCCGCTGCAGGACATCGGGGTCCTCGTGGACCGGAGTGCGGACCACTGGCCCGATCCGTACACCGAGCTCGCGGGACAGCATCTTTAGCGCCAGGATCGGCGGGTTGGACTGGAAGTAGACCGGGAACAGCCGCATCACCTCCTGGTGTGCCGCGACCGCGTCCGGCAGGTCGCCACGGCGTACGGCAGCGACGAGCTGCAGGAGAGTGGGGGCGCAGAAGTTGGCCATGCCGCTGATCACGCCGTCGCCGCCCGCGAGCATCGCGGACAGGGCGAGGTCCTCGAAGCCGACCGTGACGCTGAAGTCGGGCCGGACCGGCTTCACCGCGGCAAGCACTTCTGACACCGACCGGAAGTCCGAGACGGTGAGCTTGATGCCGATCACGGACGGCAGCTCGGCTGCCACTCGCCGGACTAGCTGCGGGGACAGGCTCGCCCCCGCGAAGAGCGGAATGTCGTACAGCAAGACCGGCAGCGCCGTCGCCGCGGCAACGGCCGCGAAGTGCGCGAACAGCCGCGCGTCGTCGAGCTTCCAGAACAGCGGCGGCAGGCTCAGCACCGCATCCGCACCCGCGTGCTCGGCCTGCTCGGCGTAGCTGCACGCGTCCGCAGTGCCGAGGGCACCCACCCCGACCATCACCGGTACGCGGCCACGAGCGGCCGCGACGGTGACGTCGGTGACGAGCCGCCGCTCGTCACCGGTGAGGTCCGCGAACTCGCCGGTCGTGCCGAGCGCGACCAGCCCGTCGACGCCGGCCGCGACCAGTCCGTCGACCAGATCGGTCAGTGCGCGGACGTCGATCGCGCCCTGTGCGTCGAACGGTGTCAAGAGCGCCACGAAGACGCCGCCAACCTTCACGGTGCCGGTCCTCGTGCTCATCCGGGCCGCCTCTCCGCGCCGGCGCGAGCCCCCGTGTCGACCACCTCGACGGGGTTCGTCAACGTGCCGATGCCGGGGATGGCGATGACGACCTCGTCGCCGGCGCACAGCGTGAACTCGGGCGGCGGCACGATCGCGGTACCGGTCAGCAGGACGACGCCCACGGAGAAGTCCATGCCGCGAAAGAGCCAGTCGGCGAGCTCTTCGGGGCGGCGCCGCATCCGGCTCACCGGAACGGTCTCGGCGTACAGCTCCCGGTGGTCGCGCCGGATGCTGAGCGAGATCTCGAGCTCGCTGAACGCAGGCGCCGTGGTTGTCGGGACCAGACACGGGCCCAGAGCACAGCTGCCCCGGTAGACCTTGGCCTGCGGGAGGTACAGCGGGTTCTCGCCCTCGATGGTCCGCGACGAAACGTCGTTGCCGACGACGTAGGCCACGATCTCGCCTCGGCTGTCGACGACGAGGCCGAGCTCAGGCTCGGGGACGTCCCAGCCGGAGTCGGCGCGGATCCCGATGGGCTCACCGGGGCCGCGACTGCGGCCGGCGCCCGCCTTCGCGAACAGCTCCGGGCGAGCCGCCTCGTAGACGCGGTCGTAGTAGTCGGGCGAGCCGGCTTCCTCGTTGCGCGCCTGGCGGCTGCGCTCGTACGTGACGCCGCTAGCCCACACCTCCTGGCCGGCTATCGGAACGAGAGTGCGTGCGCCCGGGGGCACCACGCCCACCGCGTGGCCCTCGATCGCCGAGGCCACGGTCTGCGGCCCCTCGCCCAGTAGCTCGTCGACGTCGCCGGCCGACTCGAGCAGCTCCTGTGGTCCCTGGTCGACCGGCCCGCGGGCAAGGCGCACCCGACCGTCCACGGCTACCCGCCACAGCGCCTGGGCGGTCACGAGGCTGCCGGCGCGATGGTGATCGTGCGCGTGGACGTGTAGAAGTCCCTGGCCGCCTTGCCCTGCTCGCGCGGGCCGTAGCTCGAGTCCTTCTCGCCACCGAACGGTGCGTGGAAGTCAACGCCCGACGTCGGTGCGTTGATCCGGGCCAGGCCGACGTCCAGGCGCTGCGCCAGGTCGAGTGCGGTGTTCAGGTCGCGGGTGAACACCGACGCCACCAGGCCGTAGGGGACGCCGTTCGCGATCCGCAGCGCGTCCTCGACGTCGGTTGCGGGCAGGAGTGCGCACAGAGGCCCGAAGACCTCGTCCTGGGCGATCGGCGAGCCGGCGTCCACTCGGTCGACGAGGGTCGGCTGCACGAACCACCCGTCGCCGTCCCCTGACCGCGCGCCGGTAAGAACCCGGCCCCCGCTGCCGACCGCCGCTTCGGCTGCTTCCAGCACCCGGGCGCGGGCCGCCTCGGTGATGACCGGTCCGACCACCGTCGCCTCGTCCGCCGGGTCACCGCTCGCGAGGCCCTCCACCGCGGCCACCAGCGCCTGCGTGAATGGTGCCGCGTCGCCGACGACGATCACTCGGCTGGTGGCCGTGCACTTCTGCCCGGCATAGCCCATCGCGGCGTTGGCGATGATGGCCGCAGTCTGCTCGATGTCCGCATCGGGCAGCACGATCGAGGGGTTCTGGCCACCCATCTCGCACTGCGCGGCGATCCCGCGGGCGGCGGCGGCCACCGCCACCAAGCGACCGACCGAGGCTGACCCGGTGAACGACACCGCGTCGACGGACTCCACCAGGGCCCGCCCCGCCTCCGCCGAACCGGTGACGACCTGCAGCACGCCGTCGGGCAGCACCGTCCGCACGAGCTCCTCCAGCCTGATCGCCACGGCGCTGGCATCCGGGGCGGGCTTGAGCACCACCGCGTTGCCGAACGCCAACGCCGGGGCCGCCTTCCACAGCGGGATGGCGATCGGGAAGTTCCAGGGCGTGATGAGCCCCACGGTCCCGCGCGGACGATGTCTGGCCAGCAGCAGCGCGCGGCCGTCTGCCGAGGGATAGGTCTCCCCGTCGGGGTCGAGGGCCTGCTGCGCGAAGTAGCGCAGGATGGCCACCGCACGGGCCACCTCCCCACGGGACTCGCCGACCGGCTTGCCCACCTCTCGGACGATGAGGGCGGCCAGCTCCGTCGCCGCACCCGCGACCGCGTCAGCAGCCGCGTGCAGCGCGGTGGCCCGCTGGACGGCCGGGGCGGTGCCCCACTCGCGCGAGGCCACCCGGGCCCGGTCGACGGCCGCCCGCACCTGCCCGGAGGTGGCAGCCGGCGCGCTGACCACGACGTCCGTGGGGTCCTGGGGCGACCGGCTCTCGATCTGCTGTGCCACTCGGTTGGCTCCCGTCGGTACGAGGCTGGGGGCGGCGACCGCGCGTCGCCGCCCTGCCACATTCGTGACATTCGCGACATTCCAGGAATGCCGCCGTTCACGAAGACTAGGCAGTGAAACTCGCGGGTGTCAACGAATTCGTCGGAGTAATTCGCCGAACAGCGGGTGGCTCGAGGGTCACTCGCTCTCGAGGTAACGCCGCAGCCACAGCTCGCTCTCGGCCACGTGGACGGTCTCGGTCGCGAGCGCCATCTGCGCGTCGTGATCCACCAGAGACCGGAAGATCGCCTCGTGCTGGGACCTGGTCCACTCCGGCACCCCGGCGACTGCAGCCATCCGCCAGACGCGAACTCTGGTCGTCTGCTGGGAGAACCCGCGGACCAGGGAGGCGAGCGTCGCGTTGCCCGCCGCCTGCACGATGCGGTCGTGGAACTCCATGTCGGCAGCGACGAACTCCTCCGGATCGCTCAGGGTCTCCATCCGGATCAGGCAGTCGCGCACGCCGGCGAGCTCGTCGTCGGTGATGCGGGTCGCGGCCATCGCGGTCGCTGCCGGCTCGAGCACGCGTCGCACCTCGAACAGCTCCAGCAAACTGCGATCCTGAAGCAGATCAACGGCATAGCCGATCACGCCGACCAGCAGGTCGGGGCGCAGGCTGGTGACGTAGGTGCCGTCACCCTGGCGGGCGTCCAGCACCCCGAGCAGCGTCAGCGCGCTCACCGCCTCGCGCAGAGAACTGCGGGACAGGCCGAGCTGGGCCGCCAACCGGTCCTGGGTGGGCAACCGGTCACCGGGCAGCAGCTCGCCGTCCACGATCAGGCTCTTGATCTTCAAGATAGCGCCATCAGTAACGCTCAGCCCGGACCTCGCCGGACGACCACCCTCCAGTCGAAGGCCCCCTCGGTCCGCGCCACCGCCCGGACGCCCAGCCGGTCGTCGTCCCATCGATCGTCCCTCACTCTCATAGCCCACAGCCTGATCTCGGAGCGGGTGAGGCTATCACCCAGTCATCGGAGGATTAGCGGCCCCACAGGCTAGTCCAACTCCTGCGACTGCCTACTGCGCTCGCATGCGCAGATTGTGCACGCCGCCATCGACCTCGAGTGCGGTGCCCGTCGTCGAGCCGGAGAGCGGACTCGCCAGGTACGCGATCGCGCGAGCGACCTCCTGCGGGGTCACCATTCGCCCGGTCGCCTGCCGGGCATCCAGCGCGGCGCGTTCGGCGATCGGATCGTCGAACTTCTGCAGCATCCTGTTGACGAACGGTGTGTCGACCGTGCCTGGGCTCACGCAGTTGACTCGGATGCCTTCGCGCACGTGATCCGTGGCCATCGCGAAGGTGAGCGCAAGAACCGCGCCTTTTGACGCACCATAGACCGCGCGCTGTGGCAAACCGTTGAGCGCCGCGATGGAACAGAGATTCACCACCGCGGCCGCGTCAGAAGCGCGCAACAGCGGTAGCGCAGCAGCCGTGACGCGTGCCATCCCGATCACGTTCACGTCGAGCACCCGCGCCCACTCGGCATCGTCGTTGTCCTCGACCGTGCCAACCGCACTGATCCCGGCGTTGTTGACCAGAATGTCGAGGCCGCCAAGCTGGTCTCTGATGGTCTGGATGGCAGCAGCGATCGTCTCTCGGCTGGTCACATCGCAGACGATGCCGTCGATCCCGTCCGGAAGCTCGTTCGGTGCAATGTCGAGCACGGCTACTCGCGCACCGCGTTCTGCAAGAAGCTTCGCCGTCGCAAGGCCTATGCCCGATGCCCCGCCCGTGACCGCTGCCACGAGTCCCGTGAATTCTGCCATGTCCGACTCCTTACGCCTGTACGAATTCCTGGCGGGCACGACCAAGCTGATCGATCTCGAGCTCGACGACGTCGCCCGCGCGCAGATAGGGATGTTCCGGCAGCCCAAGCGCGACACCGGCCGGCGTTCCGGTGTTGATGAGGTCACCGGGGCGGAGCACCATGAACTGGCTCAGGTACCAGATCACATGATCAACCCCGAAGATCATGCTCGCCGTCGTGCCGTTCTGACGCTGCGTTCCGTTCACCCAGAGACGCAGGCCGAGGTTCTGCGGATCCACGATCTCATCGGCCGTCACGAGGCAGGGGCCGAGAGGATTGAAGGTTTCGCAGCTCTTACCCTTGTCCCACTGGCCGCCGCGCTCAATCTGGAACTCACGCTCGGAGACATCGTGCGAGAGAACGAAGCCCGCAATGTGCCCGCGCGCATCTGCCGGGGATTCGAGGTAGCGGGCTGTCGCGCCGATCACCACGCCCAGCTCCACCTCCCAGTCCGTCTTCACTGAGGCCCGCGGAATGTACACCGTGTCGTTCGGCCCGACAATGGTCGACGGATCCTTCATGAAGACGACAGGCTCTGTAGGGATGTCCGCGTGCGTCTCCTCCGCGTGGTCACGGTAGTTGAGCCCGATGCAGACGATCTTGCCCGGTGGCACGAGGGGTGCGCCGATCCGCAGCGATCGAGCATCGGCCAGCTCCGGCAGACCGCCCGATGCGAGGGCATCTCGGGTGCGCATCACACCGTCCGACGACAGGAACGCCCCGTCAATGTCACTGGTCAGCGAGCGCAGGTCATAGCTGGTTCCGTCGACCTCGACGGTGGGGATCTCCTGACCAACCGGTCCGAGTCGTGCGAATCTCATCGGTTTCCTTCTCTGTCGTT
>DAITND010000013.1:0-29110 GCA_036834825.1 Dermatophilaceae bacterium | reverse complement strand
GCCGCTGCCGGGCTGAAGCGCTCGATCATGGAGTGCTCGGGCAATGGGCCGCTAGTGGTGCTCGGCGACGCCGACCTGGACGCCGCGGCAAAGGCTGCGGTGTACGGCGCCTCCCTGTGCTCGGGCCAGGTGTGCTGCGCCACAGAGCGGGTCGTGGTACACCGCGACATCCACGACGCCTTCGTGGAGGCCATACTGCGGGCCGCCGGACAGGTAGTGCTCGGCGACCCGTTCGTCGAGGCGACCAACCTCGGCCCGTTCAACAACCAGGGCGTCGCGGCCAAGATGGACCGGCACATGGCCGATGCCCGCGAGCGCGGTGCCCGGGTCCTGACTGGCGGCGAGCGCCGCCACGGGCAGCCGACCGATCTCTACTACGAGTTCACCGTGGTGGACGGCGTGCCTGAGGAGAGCCTGCTGTCGCGGGAGGAGTCCTTCGGCCCGGTGGTGCCTATCATCACCGGCGCTTCAGACGACGAGCTACTGCGGATCGCCAACGACGACAAGCTCGGCCTCCAAGGGGCCGTCTTCACTCGAGTACATGGCCGCCGCCTTCCGCTTCATCGAGAACATGGCGGTCGGCCAGGTCATCGTGAACGACAGCACCTGCTACTGGGACATCAACATGCCCTTTGGTGGCGCGGGCGGTCGCGGCACCGGCTGGGGCCGTATCGGCGGCAAGTGGACACTCCTGGCGATGACGGACGTACGTACGGGTGTGATCAGCCTCTGAGACGGCCCGCACACTCTCGGATGCCACCCGCGCACACCAGGGATGCTGGGTTGGTGCACTGTCTGCCATACGGGGCCACGATCCTGCTGCTGGCCGCGCAGGATCCCCTTCCGCGGCGGTCTCGCGCGGGCAGAACCCGGCGCCCACATCCGCAGTTCCACCGGCCGTCCTGACGACCGCCCCGCCACCGGCGCGTCTGCCGCCCACCACCTCGTCATCGGGCCCCAGGCCGCGCTGTGGCAGGCAGCGCACCGCCTGTTCGGTAGTCCTCAGGTTGCCCGGCGGACGCCGGGCACTGTTCGCCGTCCCGGCCAGGGACGACGGTCACCATCGGCTGGGCCTAGCAACTGGGCTGCCCGGGTACGGCCGGACATCCGAGGAACTAGCGGCCCAGAGCCGGATTCCGGCCCACGCCATGGCGGCCGGCGTGCTTGCCGTCCTGCCCCGCTGTCGCGCCAGCGGGCTGGCACGGTGCGTCGCAGGGCGCTACCACGCCGGGCCCCGTCGCCGGTAGCGTGGACGGTGATGAGCAAATTGACCGACCACTACTTCACCGCCGAGCCTGCCAGCGCCGCCCAGCGTCGAGAGCTTCGCGTGTCCCTGGCGGGCCGGGAGGTCATCGTGCAGACGGCGCCGGGCATCTTCTGCCCGGACCGGGTCGACATCGGCACTGCCGTACTGCTGCGCGAGGCGCCCGTTCCGCCGCCGACCGGCAACCTCCTGGACATCGGCTCGGGCTGGGGCCCGATCGCCCTGAGCCTCGGGCTCCTCAGCCCGGATGCCAGCATCTGGGCCGTCGACGTGAACCAGCGTGCCCTGGCTCTGGCACGTCACAACGCCAAAGCATTGGGAATCAACGACTTCCAGGCCAAGACACCCGATGAGGTGCCGGCAGACGTTCGTTTCGACGCCATCTGGTCCAACCCGCCGATCCGGGTCGGCAAGCCCGCTCTGCACGACCTGCTCATGAAATGGCTGCCCCGCCTGACACCTGGCGGCGCGGCATACCTGGTGGTTCAGAAGAACCTCGGATCGGACTCGCTGCAAGGCTGGCTGACAACCGAGCTCGAGGTCAGAGAGCCGGGCGCCTTCACAGTTGGCCGCCATGCCACAGCCAGGGGCTTCCGACTGCTCTCGGTGCGTCGAAGCGGGTGATCAGGCCAGGGTTGTGACCCCGTCGGCCACCAGAACTGCCGGACCTGACAACTCGACCTGCTGGTCTGCCAGCGCCCGGACCTGCAGCGTCCCGCCCAGCACGTCAACTCGCCACATGTCGCTGGCCGTGTCCGCTGCGGCCCACCAACGAGTGGCCAGCGCCGCTGCGGCAGCACCCGTGCCGCACGAACGGGTCTCACCGACGCCGCGTTCGTACACCCTCATAGCGATGTGCCCGGGGCCGATCGGTCGAACGAACTCGACGTTGGTGCCGTGAGGTGGAGCGGGGTTGACCTCAGGCACCTCAGTCAGGTCCAGCGAGGCCAGATCCGCCGAGTCCGGCAATGCCACAACGACATGCGGGTTGCCCAGGTCCAGGCTCAAGCCGGGCATCGGGTCATGTCCGCGGACCTTGACCATGGCATCAAAGCCCTTCTCGTGCGCGCGGTCGGCATCCACGATGCGCCAGTTTCCAAGGTTCACAGCGATCAGGTCGCCATCAAAGCGGACTTGGACTACGCCACCACGGGTGGCAATAGCGAACTCGCCAGCCGTCTCCAGGCCCTCACGGCGCAGGTATGCCGCGAACACCCGGCTTCCGTTGCCACACATCTCGGCGGCGCTGCCATCGGCGTTTCGATAGTCCATGAACCAGTGGGCCTGAGCCGCCTGTTCACGAATGTTCTGCTCTGCCGCTGCCTCAGTCGGGACAACCCGGATAACACCATCGGCGCCGATACCAGTTCGGCGGTCCGTCAGACGTCGGACTTGTTCGGCCGTCACGTCATGAGAGCCGTCGAGATCGGGCACCAGCACGAAATCGTTCTCGGTGCCGTGGCCCTTGGTGAAATGCAGCTCGCCGATGTCAGTCATCTCGCCCATTGTTGCTCACGGAAGTGCCTCACGCCGAGCCGAGACGCCGCCCAGGCGGAGCCAATGGTGTCGCGCCCTCACACCGAGTCAATGTTGTCGAGCGCACGGTCTGTCAGCTGCGAGTCGTCATACCCGAGCCAGTGGATGCGCGGGTCCGGGCGGAACCACGACTCCTGGCGCCTGGCGAACCTGCGGGTCGAGGTGATCGTGTCCTCGATCGCCTGCTCCGCGCTGAGGAGGCCGTCAAGGTGGGCCAATGCCTGGCTGTAGCCAAGAGCCTTGGCTGCGGTCCTGCCCTCACGTAAGCCGTCCGCGTCCAGCCGGCGTGCCTCGTCGAGCAGGCCTGCGTCCCACATCTGCCGTACTCGAGCCTCGATGCGCGCATCGAGCTCCGGCCTCGGGACAAGCAGACCAATCGTGACCGCGGGCAGCTGGTACTCCCGGGTCGGCAAGGTGGCTGAGAACGGTCGCCCGGTCAGCTCAATGACCTCAAGGGCTCGAACGACCCGCCGCTCGTTCTTCGGTTGAATGGAGCGTGCCGCAACGGGATCCGCCCGCAGCAATCGCATGTACATGGCCTGTACACCCTCCCCTGCAAGCTCAGTCTCAAGCCTGGCACGTACCGCTGGGTTCGTAGGCGGGATGTCGAGACGGTCGAGGGCCGCGCGCACATACAGGCCCGAGCCGCCGACCAGGATCGGCCGATGCCCGCGGGACCGGATGCTGTCGATGTCCAACCGGGCTTCTCGCTGGTAGGCCGCAACGCTGGCTTCCTGGCGAACATCCAGGACGTCAAGCTGATGGTGGGCGATCCCCCGGCGCGCCTCGACCGGGGTCTTGGCCGTGCCAATATCCATCCCGCGATACAGCTGCATGGCATCGGCATTGACGATCTCGCCACGCAGCCGCTGAGCGAGGGTGAGAGCCAGATCTGACTTCCCGCTTGCCGTCGGTCCCACGATCGCGACCACCGGACCGACCGACTTCACCGTCATGGACGACGCCAGCTCGCAACAGCCCAGCCGACGCCGTAGGGCGCGCCCGCCCAGAGCACTTCTCCGATCCCATCCGAGCCGGCCGCGGCCACCAACACCGGCCAGACCTGGGCTCCGGTTGCCCCCAGCGCATCGCCGAGGTCTCCATCGATCTCGGCCAGGCGACTCGGCTGTCCGGATGCAAGAGCCGTGCAGACTCCGTCGTCATACCCCCGGGCCCGTACGTCTTGAGCTCTTGGTGCCTTGGGCCCATGACAGGCTGCCCCGTCGGCCACCAGGATCAGGCCAACGGCGTTGCCATCGGCGCCCAGCTGCTCACCCAGGGCCGTAGCGTCGCCGCCGCAGGTCGTGATCCACCGGGCGGATGCCCACAGCTCAGCGTGCCCCGGATGTGTGGCGATGTCGCGACTCGCCAGGTATCGGGCGACCATGATCGGGGTGGGCAGGTGGCGGTCATATGGGTGCCCCTTGACCAGAGCCGGAATGGCGACGTCGCGCCCGAAGCTGGCGAACGACACCGGCCCGACGGCATCGAACTCTCCCGGCTGACCCGGACCGACGACCACAAGCTGTGCCGAAGCCGAACCCGATGGCGAAGGCGGCGAACCGGCTGACACCCGGACGAGATCGGAGACTGCCCGGGACACCGCACGATCTGCGGCATTACGCATGTCGTCCAGCTCGTGGGCGGCCGAACCCATCAGCTCGGCGACGAACGCGGGTGGTCCGGGGACCACCGCAGTGGTGATGAGCACGGCGTGTAAGTCGTTCAGCGACAGGTCGCAGAGGCTACCTGGGCCAGCTGGGGCCGCCGGTAGGAGGGCATACCGAGAGTGACTGCGGGACGACCCGAGCCGGGCACGTCCTGCAGCGCTGCCCACGCGTCCCCACCGGTGGTGCGACGCACCTCGAAGAGGCCGCCCTGCACGCCGGAGTCGGCAACCAGGTGATGCGGCGCGGCACGGGTCACGCCTACCTCCACCATGTCACCGGGTCGCGGCACCTCAGCCCCCTGCGGAACAGCGAAATGCACAAGGCGATTGTCGCGCGCACGTCCGGACAGCCGCGCGGTCGCGGCGTCCTTGCGGCCCTCGCCCTGGGCGACGAGCACCTCGACGGTGCACCCCATCTGCTTGAGGTTCTCCGCCCACGAAAGCTCCTCCTGGACCGCCAGCAAGCGCTCATAGCGTTCTTGCACAACGGCCTTGGGGATCTGGTCCGGCATGGTCGCGGCAGGGGTGCCGGGGCGGATGGAGTACTGGAAGGTGAAGGCGCCGGCAAAGCGAGACGCAGTCACCACCCCCAGCGTCTCCTGGAAGTCCTCCTCAGTCTCTCCCGGGAATCCGACGATCAAGTCGGTCGTGATCGCGGCGCCGGGTATGTACTCGCGAACGGTGTCCAGAATGCCGAGGTACGACGCGCTGCGGTAGGACCTACGCATCGCCTTGAGTACCCTGTCCGAGCCCGACTGCAGCGGCATGTGAAGGCTGGGCATGACGTTGGGCGTCTGCGCCATCGCGATAATGACGTCGTCGGTGAAAGCCGCCGGGTGCGGGCTGGTGAAGCGGACCCGCTCGAGGCCGGCGATCTGCCCGCAGGCACGCAACAGCTTGCCGAACGCCAGCTTGTCGCCGAACTCCACTCCGTAGGTGTTGACGTTCTGACCGAGCAAAGTGACCTCGATGACGCCCTGAGCCACCAGTGCCTCGATCTCAGCCAGGATGTCGCCGGGGCGACGGTCCATCTCCCTGCCCCGCAAGGTCGGCACGATGCAGAACGTGCAGGTGTTGTTGCAGCCCACAGAGATGGACACGAACGCGCTGTATGCCGAGTCACGTCGGGTGGGCAACGTCGAGGGGAAGACGTCCAGACTCTCCAGGATCTCGACCTCAGCCTGCTTGTTGTGACGAGCGCGATCCAGCAGTGCCGGAAGCGAGCCCATGTTGTGGGTGCCGAACACAACGTCCACCCAGGGCGCCCTGTCCACAATCGTGACGCGGTCCTTCTGTGCCAGACATCCGCCGACCGCGATCTGCATGGCAGGGTTCTTGATCTTGGCCGGGCGAAGCTGACCGAGGTTGCCGTACAGCTTGTTGTCGGCGTTCTCGCGCACCGCACAGGTGTTGAACACCACGACGTCCGCAGTCTCCGGCGGATCAGGAACACCCGCGATGTCGACATAGCCGGCAGACTCCAACAGCCCGGAAAGCCGCTCGGAGTCATGAACGTTCATCTGACACCCATAGGTGCGCACTTGATAGGTCTTCATGGCATCGACAAGCGTACGTGTTCCGGGGTCAGTCGCGATTGACCGGTCAGCACGAAGACTCACTGAACTCGCCGGTTCCGATTGCTGGCGTCACGTTCGTGTGCCAAGTCATGGCGCGCTGACGGCAACGACCGCAAGGGGCGTGTGGTGACGATGCGGCGGATTTCTCTCATGTTCGCCCTTGCGTGGGAATCCACCGGATCCCGCCACATAGCCAGCCCGAAGCCATCGACGTCCGCGATGGCGACCAGCTCCACGTCCCCGACGGGGACCAGCTCCACGTTCCCACAGGAGCAAGCTAGCCGTCTGCGACGAGGCCCCCCAGACTGCCGCAACGCCGCACAAGGACATCATCGGCGCGGCCAGCAGCTTCGGTGCGGCATTCAAAGAGATGCGCAGCCTGAAGGCCTGCGACGGTGCGGCCGTCACCGGTGCCGTGAGCCGGGCCCGGGCCGCCGACGTGGGCACGTATGCGCCCCATCCTGCTCGCTGCGTTACTCACCTGCCGTCGAGCATTGTGGCTGTGCCCGGCCACTACTTGGTCTACGGCATGCTGGCCCAGATCCCGGGGGCGAACCCATCGAGCGGTACCGGACATGGCTATCAGAATGCCCCAGGAAGGACACCTGAGCGGTTCCCCTGAGCGCGCGTCTAGTCCGGCAGGTGTTCGGGCGCGTCCGCGATGGCCTCACGAATGACGGCGTACGTCAGGCTCGAGGAGTAACCCTTACGCGCGAGCATGCCGGCCAGCCGTCGTGTCTGCACCTCGATGCCCAGGCCGTGCATCGCCCGTAGTTTCTTGTCCACCAGAGCCCGAGCCCGATCACGCTCATCCTCATCGGAGATGGACGACAGCGCGTCGTCGGCCAATTGGCCCTCGATGCCTTTGGTTCGCAGCTCGCGGGCAAGCGCACGCTTGGCCAGGCCGCGTCCGACCTGCTGGGAACGCACTAGCATTTGAGCGTAGGCCTCGTCATCGACGAGACCTACCTGGGTCATCCGGTCAAGCACGGCGCCCGCCACTTCGGCGGTGCAACCGCGCTTCGCGAGCTTCTGCAACAGCTCGGCGCGGCTGCGGGGCGCCATGGCCAGCTGCCGCAGAACGATCTGTCGTGCCACATCGCGCGGATCAGGCTCGGTCCCCTGGCTCTCCACATCAGGAACCGGATCACCCGTTGCAGAAGCTGCGCTCACGTCGCCCCGAACAGCCGCCGCGAGCGCGGCCTCCTCATGCGTCCCCATCGTCGTGCGGATCAGAAGTCGACCGGCACGTCCTTGACTGACATGTCCTGGATTGGAACAGCCTCGATCGGCATGTCTTTGATCGACCGCGCCTTGGCTGATCCGTTCCTGGTCGACGGTCCGCTCTTGACCGGCACGGCCCTGAGCGGCACCTCGGCGATCGGTTCAGCCGACTGGTCGACCCGTGGGCCGATGCCGAGCTTCTCCTTGATCTTCTTCTCCAGCTCGTCGGAGAGGTCAGGGTTGTCTTTCAGGAACGCACGTGCGTTCTCCTTGCCCTGCCCCAGCTGATCGCCCTCGTAGGTGTACCAAGCACCGGCCTTACGCACGAAGCCATGTTCCACACCCATGTCGATCAGCCCGCCCTCACGGGAGATGCCGAATCCATAGATGATGTCGAACTCCGCCTGTTTGAACGGGGGGGCGACCTTGTTCTTGACGACCTTGACGCGAGTGCGGTTGCCCACCGGGTCGGTGCCGTCCTTGAGTGTCTCGATGCGGCGGACATCCAGCCGGACAGAGGCGTAGAACTTCAGCGCCTTGCCACCGGTGGTCGTCTCAGGGCTGTTATGCACCATGACACCGTCAACGAAGTAGTTGTGGGTGCCAGCCACCTCGATGTCGAACCGATCCATGGAACGCATTTGGGGCTTTATCTCTACGGAAAGCACCCGTGCCGGGACGAGAACCTGACTCGGCTCGACGAACTGCGGCTCCACAGCGAACTGCCCACGCAGACGCGGGAGCAGTTTGTAGTCCATGGACGGGTGGACATACGGCCCCACCAGCTCCAGGAACCTGCTGCTGCCGGCGGTCGTCATCGTCAGCACGGCCTTCTTGGCAGCGCCACGGATCGAGAGCCTGCCGTCAACACCGTGGACGTCGCGCAGATAGTCGGCGAGTCGCACGCGGCTCGCCTCGCTCATCGCCTCGACACAGAACTCGACCCGGCCACTGCCGCCAGCGGTGCGCCGTTGCAATCCCTGGGAATGTTCGCTGAACGAACCGTGGTCCATGAACCAGATCGCCAGAGCCAACGGACTCAGTGACTTGAGGTACTCGTCGCTCAGGTGCTTCTTCCCGTCGCCCCAGTAGACGACCTCGCAAAGCTCGCCGAGCTCGGACAACGCCGACAGCTCGACGAATGCAGCTCCCTTGGCGTTGACATTACGGCTCTGACCGATGTTGCCGAACAGCGATGCCTTCCAGTCCAGATACTCGACCTGCTCCTGACCGTGCCCCATCCGGAAGCGCACGCCCTGGCGATCGCGCAGGTTGGGCGCCAGGTGGGCATCGCCCATGAGCCCACCCAACACAAACTGCCACTGCTGGTCACTCAGCCGGGCCGTTTCATTGGCTAGCACCCTGTCCCCCACCATGAGCTCGCCGGCCTCCCGCCATCCCCCAGGGGTACGGATCAGGTGGTTCTCTGTCGCGGCGAACTGCGAACGACCATTGCCGCCGGATTTCTCCACGCCGAACTGCAGGAAGTGCTCGGCCACCCCGTTGTCGAACCAGTTGTTGACGGGACGGTTGACGATCTGATTGAGCTCGGCGTCATAGGTGCGCACCTCGACCGGCAGCTTCTGGCTGACGATCTTGCCAATCATCTCCGTTGACCCGTCGGCAAGCGTCACCTGGGTGTCGTACGAGAAACATCCAAACATCACTCCGATCTTCTCGCGGAGCTGGTTGATGAAGATCATCGTGGTGTTGGTGCTGCTGATCGTTCCGGTGAGCTTGCGCAGAGCCTGGGACATCAGACGCGCCTGCAGCCCCACGTGGCTGTCGCCCATCTCCCCCTCGATCTCGGCGCGAGGAACAAGCGCCGCAACCGAGTCGATCACGATGATGTCGATGGCTCCGGAACGGATCAGCATGTCGGCGATCTCAAGCGCCTGCTCGCCGGTGTCTGGCTGACTCACCAGCAGTGCATCCGTGTCGACGCCGAGCTTCTGGGCGTAGTCAGGGTCGAGGGCGTGCTCGGCATCGATAAATGCCGCGATCCCGCCGGCCTTCTGTGCGTTGGCCACCGCGTGTAGGGCCACCGTCGTCTTGCCCGAGCTCTCCGGGCCGTAGATCTCAACGACCCGCCCACGAGGCAGCCCGCCGATGCCCAGAGCGACGTCTAGGGCGATGGACCCTGTGGGAATGACGTCGATGGGGACGCGGACCTCGTCGCCGAGCCGCATCACTGCACCCTTGCCGTGTGCCTTCTCGATCTGCGCCATCACTACATCCAGCGATTTCGCGCGATCTGCTCCAGCCATGTCCCTCACCTGCCATTTCTGTATAGGGGTCCGCCGTCTACCTGCGACCGACACCTGTGCGGGGATGCATCTCGTGTCGAGTCAGACGTTACGAGCGACCACCGACAGCCACCGCCGTCAGGCACAGGCCTGTGGCAGGTGGGACAGCCGAGGCAACTCATAGGGAAAACAGTACCCGAACAGATGTTCGATTTAGTCACGATGTAAGTGGGACACGCCGCGATCTTGTAACCACAGGTTCGCAACCACGCGGTAGCAACCATCCGCATGCCAGGACACAAAACGTTCACGACAGGAGCAGTTTCTCGAGCCGGTGGGCCGCCAAGACCAGGCCGAGCAAACCCAGGACCGCCAGGTAGGCCACGTGAAGGAGTAGTCCGGGGCCGATCTCGCCCAGCATCAGCCCACGCTCCAGAGCCACACCGTGATAGAGCGGCGTGGCCTGCACGATCCACTGCACCGGGCCCGGGTAGGTCGACAGCGGAAAGAACGTCGCAGAGAACAGGAACATCGGCTGGATCGCCAGGGTGACGTAGTCGAAGTCCACCCATGACCGCATGAACGTCGTCCCGAACATCCCAACCGCAGAGAACGCAAAGCCGATGAGTGTGGCCGCCGGGAGCGCAAGCAGCGCCCACCACGTGTGCACGGTCCCGATCAGCCACGCCACCACCAGGAACGCCGCGGCATAGAGGGCGCCACGGATCAGTGACCAGCTGATCTCGCCCACCGCCACGTCCCGGGGTCCCAACGGGGTGGCCAGGACCGAGTCGTAGAGCTTGGCGAACTTGAGCTTGAAGAACACGTTGAAGGTCGAGTCGAACACCGCGCCGTTCATGGCCGACGCGGCCAGCAGAGCGGGTGCCACGAAATACGCATAGGGCACGGTCTGGCCACCGTCCGTGGTCACGACCTTGATCAGCGCGCCCAGTCCGATCCCGAGTGAGAACAGGTAGAACACCGGCTCAGCGAACCCCGTGACGAGGGCGACCCAGGCGTGCCGGTAGCTCATAATGTTGCGTTCGATCAGGATGCGCGCCATCCCCGCTCCGGCGGGCAGGGGCAGCACCCTCGCGATGCGGGAGGTAAGTCCTCCGCTGGGCGAGGGAGGCGCCTGGGCCGCGGACGTCATAGGACCAGCCTTGTGGTGAAGGCGCGGCGAGCCAGCCAGCCGCCGATAGCGATCACGACCAGGAGGTACGCCGTGTGGCTCGCAACGGCAACGAAGTCAGGTGATCCGAGGGCCAGCGAGCGGTTGGCCTGGACGCCGTGCCACAGCGGCATGACCCACGCAATCGGACGCATGAACACCGGCAGCTGGCTCACCGGGAAGAAGATCCCCGAGAACAGGAACAGCGGCGTCATGATGAAGCGGAACAGGATATTGAAGCCGCTGTCGTTCTCCTGCTTGGCTGAGAACGCGAAGATCGGCACGGCGAAGGCCATCCCGGTCAGCACAGTGATCGGCAGGCAGAGCAGCACCCACCATGAGCTGAACGAGCCGAACAAGGCCGCCACCCCGATGAAGATCGCCGTGGCACCCGTGACCTGCACCGCGACGTAGAGCAGATGCCCGAGCAGGATATCGTCGATACCGACTGGCGTGGCGAGCATCGCGTGATACTTCGCGTTCCAGCGAATCGCTCCCATCACAGGGTAGGTCGACTCCCCCATGGCCACCCACATCGCCTGTGCCGCAAGGATTCCCGGCACGACGAACTGCAGATACGGCACTCCATCGACACCCCCCGCGGATTTGTTGACGAGGCTGCCCAGACCAAGGCCCAGCGACAACAGGAACATCAGGGGCGAGAGGAATCGGCCGAAGATACTGCCCGGCCACGTGCGCTTGTACGCGGTAAGCCAGGACCCGAAGACTGGTCGCCAGTTGGACGGCGCCGGCTGACGGTTCATGGCGCTGACCGAGGCACTCATCAATCCACCAGCGTCCGACCGGTCAGGTGCAGGAAGACATCCTCAAGGGTCGAGCGGCGGACAAGGGTGGACAGGGGCCGGACACCCCGCAGGTGGACCTCGGCGGCGGCGGCGTCGCCGTCCTCGGTATAGACCAGCAGCCGGTCGGGCAGGACCTCGACGCGCTCACCGATCCCTGCCACGGCATTGCCATGCTGAGCATGGTCGTCGGTATCGAAGCGCAACTCGAGAACCTCCCGCGTGGAGTACTCGGTGATCAGCGAGCGCGGCGATCCCTGCGCGACGATCTTGCCGTGGTCCATGACTACCAGGCGGTCGCACAGCTGCTCGGCCTCATCCATGTAATGCGTCGTCAGAACCAGGGTCACACCGGAGCGCTTGAGCCGGAAGAGCCTGTCCCACAGCACGTGGCGTGCCTGGGGATCGAGCCCCGTGGTGGGTTCGTCCAGGAGCAGGATCTCAGGACGGCTGATCAGCGAACGGGCAATCGTCAGCCGCCGCTTCATGCCACCCGAGAGCGGCTCGACCGTGGACTTGGCCCGGTCCGTGAGCTGCGCTAAGTCGAGTAGCTCCGTTGTACGAGCACGGACCTCGCGCTGGGACAGGCCGAAGTAGCGGCCATAGATCCATAGGTTCTCCTCAACCGAGAGCTCTTCGTCCAGGGTGTCTTTCTGGGGCACGACGCCCAGGCGCGCCCGGATCTGCGGGCCGTGGGTGGCCGGGTCCTGCCCGAAGACTCGCAGCTCGCCTCGGGTCACCGGCGACACACAGCCGACCATCTTCATGGTTGAGGACTTACCGGCGCCGTTGGGCCCGAGAAAGCCGAAAGACTCGCCCCGCTCCACCCCGAAGTCGATCCCGTCCACCGCGGTGAAACTACCAAAGGTCTTGGTCAGGCCGGTGGCATGGAGCAGGAGATCGGGATCCGGATGAGTCACACAACAAACGCTATCCCCTCGCTGCGACCGGAAATCAACCCCTCTTCTTGGGGCTCCTCAGCTCTTTGCCGAGCCAGCGTTCGGCCGGTACGTCCATGTCGGCACACAGCGCCAACCAGGTTTCGCGCGGTTTGATCCCTGATTCGAGTGCCTGCATGGGGGTGCGGTCGCCGAGTGCTCCCAGGACATGGTCACGCGCCAGGGAGTGCGCGTAGGCAGCACCGAACTCGTCGTCCATCAGGCGCCAGAAATCGCTCATCCGCATTCGGGGAGTCTTTCACGACCTGCTCAGGTCCAGCTGAGTCAGGCTCTTCAGCCCGGAGATAAGGAGTGGGGCGTGCGCGATGTCGGGGTAGCGTTGAGGATGTGGGGATGGGGTTGCATCGCGAGCGTTGGACGACCTTGTTGGGCGGCGACCCGCGCGAATGGTTGCTGGCCTGCGATGAGCCTGCGGCCCGATGGGTGACCCTCGTCGAGCTCTTCGACCGACGGGCAGATGATCCCGAGCTGATCGCGGCCCATGCTGCCGTGCTCGCCGACCCGGGGACGAAAACACTGTTCGAGCGTCTGCCTGTTTGACAGGTCGACAACCATCTCTCTGGTCATTCGAGCCCTGCCTTCGCCCCGAACCTGTTGAACCTACTGGCCGACATGGGGGTCGGGGCCGGCGACGATTCTCGGGTCGAGCGTCTTCTTGATTCGTTCCTGGATCATCAGGATCCCGGCGGCCGTTTCACCGCGTTCGGCACAAGTCGAGCTTCCTCGATGCCAGTGTGGGGCTCGTTGCTCTGTGACACGCACGCCATCACCGAGGTGCTTGTCCGGTTCGGTCGCGTTGATCACCCGGCGGTGACCCAAGCGCTACGGACGATGACAGCGATCGTGGCGATACCACGCAAGGCCTGGCCTGGCCGTGCGTGCCCCATTCGGTATCGGGGTTCCGAGGGCCTGGCCGCAAAACAGACTCCTGTCCTCAAGTCACCCTCAAAGCGTTGCGAACCTTGGCCCGACTTCCCGAACACCAGCGAAGCGAACAGGCTGTCGAAGCAGCGCGCACCGCGCTGCGAGCATGGACGGCGCGCTCGGAAGAGAAGCCCTACATGTTCGGACATGGCGCCCGGTTCAAAACCGTGAAGTGGCCGACGTTCTGGTACGACGTGCACTGGCTCCTCGACACCGTCAGCAGGTATCCAAAGCTCTGGCGGGGCGCAGATGCCGAGCCGGCGGACCGGTGTGCCGTGGCCGAGCTCGTCGCCTGACCTCGTCGCCTACCACTTCGACCTTGATGGCACCGTGACCCCGCGGTCGTGCTATCAGGGGTTCGCTGAACACTCATTCGGGCAGAAGAAGCGCCCGTCCGGCTTCGCCACGGCGCGCTTCACTCGGCTGCTGCGCCGCTTCAATGACCTCGCCGCCGATGCCCGCAATATCGATGTCGCGCGCCTCGCGAGTTCCAAGGGCGGCACCGGCCAGTCCGTGCTGCCCAAACACCACAGACGTTGAGGACACCGTCGGGTTACCTCTTTGCCAGTAGCCCGTGCCGCCCCACGACGGAATCCGACCAGCGCCAACAATGTCACTTTCGGCCGGGAGGCAGGCCTTCTGACAGCCGGATGAGACTCCAGACCAGGTTGCCGGAAAGGCAGGCGATGACGGAGCTGTGCAGGCCGCCTCCGATCTTCTTGGCGCGGGCCACGGCGAAGCCGCCCGACTCAGGGTCCTGTGCATCGGGCAGGATCGCCTCGCAGCCGCCGCGCACGCGCTCGTCGGCACCGAGCGCGGCGAGGATGATGAGCTGCCAGGTGGTGCCGCGGTACTTGGCCGCATAGTAGTCGTCACGGCCCCCCAGTGGCCGTCGGCAGCCTGGGCGGCCAGGATGGCCGGCACGGTGCCGCAGTCCATGACGGCGCGCTGCGCCACCACGACCTCAGGGTCGTCCAGCTCGGCACCCAGCAGCTCGGTGAGCGTGAAGTAGCTCACCGAGGGGTCGTCGGCCCTCGAGTAACCAGGGGTGGGGTCTACGCCCCGCACGGCAGCTCAATGGCTCAAAAAACCAGCATAGGTTTCTGCCCGACCATGACTACAAGTTCATTGCCTCGCCAAGAAACACCCGATGGGGGTTTGACCTCCTCGTCCCGCCCAGGGCTCGGTACAATCGCGACCCTGCCGCACCCTTGGCGGTCGCCGCGGAAGGAACCATCCCGTTGGGATACCCGTCGACCCGAGTGGATGCCATGCCTGACCATGCCTCGACCGACGCCCGGGCAAACGATCGGATCTGCCGCCAAGAGCGAGGTCCCGCTCCGCCTCAGCGGATGGGCCCATGGAGGCCCTGCCCGGGTCCGGGCGCCCAAGCGACCTAGCGGGCTGAGAGGCTGTGCTCAGATCCAGCTGATGTGCTGTCGCAGGTAGAGGAACCCTACGAACGCGAACACATCGAGCAAGATGTGGGCAACGACCAGCGGCAGGACGCGCCCGGTGCGCTGGAACCACCAGCCAAGGATCAGCCCCATCACGAGGTTGCCGACGAACCCGCCCAGTCCCTGGTAGAGGTGGTAACTCCCCCGCAGCACCGCGCTCGCGCCCAGCGCCTGACCGTTCGACCAACCCAGATGACGCAGCCGGGTCAGCAGGTAGCCGACAACGACGATTTCCTCCAGCACCCCGTTCTGGGCAGCCTGGAGCAGCAGAAGCGGCACGCGATACCAGGTGTCCGGGACGTCCACCACAGCCAAGTTCGCGCTCACGCCGAGCTGGTGGGCGGCCCACACCAGGACCAGGCCAGGTGTGCCGATGAGCGCGGCGAATCCCACGCCCTGCAGCAGATCTCTGCGCCAAGGTCGACGGTGCAGTCCAATCCCGAAGCCAGCGGTCCCCGGATCGCGGGAGAGCAGCACCAGCACCAGCAGGACCGGCATCAGTCCCTGAACAACGCCGGTGACGTCGTAGGCGATGTTGAGCCACATGTGAGCGGTTCGAGCACCGGAGGCGACGGTGGCAGTGGTCGCCGAGATGCCACCCCTGACGGTTAGCTCAGCCTTCAGGTAGCTCAACAGGGCGTAGACGCCGGACATCCCCAGCGAGACGCCGAGTACGGCGAGCACTTCGGGGCCGCGGTGCTTGACGGGTAGGTTCGCCGTCCCGACTGACGTGGTCACGCCGTCAGTCTGCCTCGGATGGGTCGTGTCTGCCCGGAACCATACGACGCCGGGCGACGTCCTATCGACGTGAACCGCAAACGATGGGCCACAACCGCCGCAGCCGCAGCTGTCCTCACGGTTCTCATCGGCGTCGTAGTCCTCTTGGGCGGCGGTCATATGGCGCGACCGTCCTCCACCCAGGTGCGGCAGGCTTTCGGGTTCGATGCCGCCTATGCCGACCCCGACCCGATGGTGCTGGTCGTCCGCTACGGCGACTCAAGTAGCTGCCCCAGCAAGGCCGTGCGCCACGACGTCCTCCAGCAGCCCGGCCGGGTCGTCGTGACGCTCACCCGCGCACCAATGCAAGCCGACCAGCCCTGCACATCTGACTATGGGGCCAAGCTGGTCCGGATCTCGCTCACCGCCCCGCTGGGCGGCCGAGCCGTCATCGACGGGTCGTGGCAGAAGCCGGTGCCCATCTCGACCGGCTCCCCGCCCTTCGGATGAGCCAGGGCGCATTCAGTGGAGCCAGCGTGCATTCGGCACAGCCGGGATGCACCTGTCTGCCGCCCTGTTGTCGGTGAGAGGTGGCAGGCTGGGCTGACGATGAGTTCTGAGGTGCTGGCCCGATTCTCCCCCGCGACCCGAGACTGGTTCAGCGGGAGCTTCGCCGAGCCCACTGATGCACAGGTCGGCGCCTGGGATGCCATTAGCTCCGGCGCCCACACCCTCGTGGTGGCCCCGACCGGCTCCGGCAAGACGCTCTCCGCGTTCCTGTGGGCGCTGGACCGCCTGGGCACGGCTCCACCGCCTGCCGAACCGATTCGCAGGTGCCGCGTCCTCTACATCTCACCGATGAAGGCTCTGGCCGTGGATGTCGACCGCAACCTGCAGTCTCCGTTGGTCGGCATCGGTCATGCCGCCGCACGGCTCGGCCTTCCGAAGCCGGAGGTGAGCGTCGCGGTCCGGTCCGGCGACACCTCAGCGGCCGACCGCAGGCTGTTCGCCCGCCGTCCCGCCGACGTCCTCATCACCACCCCCGAGTCACTCTTCCTGATCCTGACCTCAAAGGCGCGAGAGTCCCTCGCCGGCGTCGAGACCGTCATCCTGGACGAAATCCATGCCGTGGCCGGCACCAAGCGTGGGGCGCACCTGGCACTGAGCCTCGAACGGCTCGATGCCCTGCTGGATAAGCCAGCTCAGCGGGTGGGCCTGTCGGCCACCGTGCGGCCGGTCGAAGAGATCTCACGCTTCCTCGCGGGTGGCCGACCGGTCACCGTCGTCCAACCCTCATCGACAAAACGGTGGGATCTCCAGGTGGTCGTCCCCATCCCCGACATGTCCGCACTGGGCGAGGCGGCCTCAGATGGCAAGGGCTCGGCGAACAGTCCGGAACGGCGCGCCTCGATCTGGCCACACGTCGAGGAACGTATCGTCGACCTGGTCGCCCAGCATCGTTCGACCCTGGTCTTCGCCAACTCTCGTCGGCAGGCCGAGCGCTTGACGGCCCGGCTCAACGAGATCTGGCAGGAGCGACTCGAGCTCGCGTCCCTTGCTGAATCCGTCGCTCAGCCCCTTGCTGCTGAAGAGCATCCAGACACCTCGATCACGACGGTCAACAGCCAGGCGAGCACCCGGATTCCCCCCGCAACCGGGAGGGGATCCCAGAAGGCAGTCCGGACGCCCGCGCAGATGATGGCGCAGGCCGGCACGTCCAAGGGCGCTGCCGGAGTGCTCGCCCGCGCTCACCATGGCTCGGTCAGCAAGGAACAGCGAGCCCTGATCGAGGAGGACCTCAAGGCTGGCCGCCTGCCTGCGGTCGTCGCCACCAGCTCCCTAGAGCTTGGCATCGACATGGGCGCGATCGACCTGGTCATCCAGGTGGAGTCGCCGCCGAGCGTGGCCAGCGGGCTACAACGGGTCGGGCGCGCTGGTCACCAGGTGGGCGCCGTGTCTCGCGGAGTGGTCTTTCCCAAGTTCCGCGGAGATCTCGTCCAGACCGCTGTGGTGGTCGACCGCATGCGCCAGGGAGCCATCGAGTCGCTGCGAGTCCCGTCGAACCCGGTCGACGTTCTGGCCCAACAGATCGTCGCCATGTGCGCGATGGACGACTGGGCGGTTGATGACCTGGAAGCGTTGGTACGCAAGGCAACTCCATTCGCCAGCCTCCCCCGCTCTATCCTGGAGTCGGTGCTCGACATGCTGTCCGGGCGTTACCCGAGCGATGAGTTCGCCGAGCTGCGACCGCGCCTCGTCTGGGACAGGGTGACAAGCACGCTCAGCGGGCGGCCGGGGGCCCAGCGACTCGCAGTCACCAGCGGGGGCACCATCCCGGACCGTGGTTTGTATGCCGTATTCCTCGCCTCCGGCGAGGGCACCGGGCGTCGTGTCGGCGAGCTCGACGAGGAGATGGTCTACGAGTCGAGGGTCGGTGACATATTCACCCTGGGGACATCGTCGTGGCGGATCGAGGACATCACCCACGACAAGGTGCTGGTCACCCCGGCGCCCGGCCAGCCCGGCAAGCTGCCGTTCTGGAAGGGCGACTCGCTTGGCCGTCCAGCCGAGCTCGGGCGCGCCGTGGGCGAGTTCGTTCGCGAGCTAGGCAGACTCGGTCCCGAAAAGGCGCGGGCCCGAGTGACCGCCACCGGCCTGGATGCCTGGGCTGCGGACAACCTACTCACCTATCTGGACGAACAGCGTGAAGCCACTCGACACGTCCCCGACGACCGCACGATCGTGATCGAGCGTTTCCGGGACGAGATCGGCGACTGGCGGGTGGCCGTGCACTCGCCTTTCGGAGCGCAGGTGCATGCTCCGTGGGCATTGTGCGTTGCGGCCAGGATGCGTGAGCGCTTCGGTGTGGACGTGCAAGCCATGCATGGTGATGACGGCATCGTGTTCCGGCTGCCCGATATCGAGTTCGACACAGACTCTGCTGCGGACGGCACGGGGTCGAGCGGTCTGAGGTCGACCGGTCTGGGCTCAGCCGGTCTGGGACATGAGCTGATGTCGCTGATCGCTCTTGAGGCGGATGACGTTCACGATCTCGTCACCGCCGAGATCGGCGGATCAGCCTTGTTCGCGGCGCGCTTCCGCGAGTGCGCTGCACGGGCGCTGCTGCTGCCGCGCCGCCGTCCCGATCGCCGGCAGGCTCTATGGCAGCAGCGCCAGCGGTCGGCTCAACTGCTCACCGTGGCAAGCCAGTACGCGTCCTTCCCGATCATCCTGGAAACGGTGCGTGAGTGCGTGCAGGACGTGTTTGACGTGCCAGGTCTGAGCACCCTGATGCGCGAGATCGGCTCTCGCAAGGTGCGACTCGTCGAGGTCGAGACATCAACGCCCTCGCCGTTCGCCCGCAGCCTGATGTTTGGCTACGTCGCGCAGTTCCTGTACGAGGGTGACTCTCCCCTCGCCGAGCGGCGTGCGGCGGCCCTGTCACTGGACCCCACTTTGCTGGCCGAGCTTCTCGGACGTGGTGAGGGCGCCGCACTGCGCGACCTGCTCGACCCTGCGGCATTGGCCCAGACGGAGTCCGAACTGCAGCGACTGGCGCCCGGACGCCGTTGCCGAGGCATGGAGGATGTGGCAGATCTGCTGCGGGTGCTGGGCGCTCAACCACATCGGGCCATCCTCGACCGCTGCGTCGAAGTGGCCACAGCCAAGGACGTCTCCGCCTGGCTGGTCGACCTCGAGAGCGATCGCCGGCTGATTCGGGTGCGCATCGGGGGCCAGGAGCGATGGGCCGCCATCGAGGACTCGGGACGACTGCGTGACGCACTGGGTGTCGCCTTGCCGGTCGGTGTCCCTCAGGTCTTCCTCGAGCCGGTCCCCGACCCGCTGGGCGATCTGATCGCCCGATACGCCCGGACACATGGTCCCTTCACCGCTCGGGACGTGGCCGACTGGTTCGGCCTCGGTATGGCCGTTGTGGCCGACGTTCTGCGCCGGCTCGTGGCCGCCGGCCGGGTCGTGGAGGGCGAGCTGCGGCCGGTCGAGTCCGGGGGCGGAGTCCACGGCAACGACTTCTGCGACGCCGAGGTACTGCGCACGCTTCGACGTCGCTCACTGGCAGCTCTTCGTGCCGAGGTCGAGCCTGTTCCGGCCGTCGATCTGGGCCGATTCCTTCCTTCCTGGCAAGGAGTGGGCGCGGGTATGCGGGGAAGCGAGGGGGTCCTTCGAGCCGTCGAGCAACTGGCCGGCGCGGCGCTGCCCGCGAGCGCACTTGAGACTCTCGTGCTCCCCAGCCGGGTGGCGGCTTACGGCCCCGCGTTGCTGGACGAGCTGACGACCAGCGGCGAGGTGGTCTGGCGCGGACACGGCGCCCTGCCCGGCGATGACGGATGGGTTTCACTGCACCTGGCCGAGTCCGCACACCTGACCCTGGCAGCACCCTCGCAGGACCTCGACCTCTCCGAGCGCCATCGAGAGGTTCTCGAAGCGCTGGGCGGTGGCGGCGCATTCTTCTTCCGGACCCTCTCGGACACGGTCGCCATCAAGGACGATGAGGCTCTGACGCACATTCTGTGGGACCTGATTTGGTCGGGGCACATCAGCAACGACACTCTGGCCCCCTTGCGGGCACTGCTCATGGGCGGACGCACGGCGCACAAACCACGGCGCACCGCCCCGCGCTCGGCCCGATACTCCGGCAGGTCTGGCAGCCTCGGCGCGTTGTCCGGCCAACGGCTCTCCAGCGGGAGGACCTCTGCATCGCCGCGCTTTGGACCTTCCACGGCGGCCGGCCGATGGTCGCTGCTGCCAGCCATCGAGCCCGATGCCACCATCCGCTCTTACGCGATGGCCGAGGTGCTCCTTGATCGCTATGGCATCCTCACCCGTGGTTCCGTTGTCGCAGAGGGGGTCTCGGGCGGCTTTGCCGGCGTCTATCGGGTACTGGCTGCGGCCGAAGAGTCCGGGCGGGTGCGGCGCGGCTATTTTGTCGAAGGTCTGGGGGCGGCACAGTTCGCAACAACCGGCGCCGTTGACCGACTTCGCGCTCAGAGCCGACCGCTGCCCGACGAGATCGAACCATCAGGTGCGCAACGTCGGGACGGCGCACCGTCAGCACTGGTTCTCGCCGCCTCGGACCCGGCCAATCCCTATGGCGCTGCTCTCGGCTGGCCAGCGCGGGTCACTGATCTGAACGACGACCACGGGAAACCCAAGCCCGCGGCCAAAACGGGGCCCGGGTCACCGCCGAGTCCACAGCCGGGTCCGGGGCACAAACCTGGTCGCAAGGCCGGTGCGCTGGTGGTGCTCGTCGATGGCGCGCTCACGCTGTACGTAGAGCGCGGCGGCAAGACGTTGTTGTCCTGGACCGATGACCCGGCGTTGCTGCAGTCCGCTGCCGATGCGCTGGCTCTCGCCGTGCGCGAAGGGGCATTGGGCAAGCTGACCGTCGAGAAGGCGGATGGCGCCTCGGTCCTGCGTCCTGACCATCCTCTGGCAACCGCGCTCGCCGGGGCCGGCTTTCACGCAACTCCCCGCGGCTTACGCCTACGACGTTGACGACCGTGTCACGCTTGCGTCCCTGGGTTTGCGGATACGGTCAGGCGGCGGAGGCGCGGACCAGAGTCTCGGAGCGCTGAGAGATCGGCAGGGTCACCAAAGCGCTAACAGCCTCGGACTCGGCAGCCCGGTCCGACACATCGCTGAGCATCTGGGACATTGGCAGGTGCAGCGCAGCGCAGATCGACGCGAGCAGTTCCGAGGAGGCTTCCTTCTCGCCGCGCTCGACCTCACTCAGGTAACCCAGTGAGACCGCGGCCGACGCCGAGATCTCGCGCAAGGTGCGACCTTGTGCCTGACGATGGCCACGGAGAACATCACCGACTTCACGACGAAGCACTATCATGACGCCTCCTCCACAGCAGTTCGAGCAACGGTATGTCAGTTCGAGCAACGGTATGTTAAGAACAACGGTACCCCCCAAGCCATACAATTCGCCTACCGGACTGCTGGTTGGGTCTCGCGGGTTGTGACAACAGTGCGCGAATGGTCAACAGTGCGCAACAGGAGGATCTTCCCTGACCTGGGCACCAAGCTCCTCGGTAAGCAGCGCTAAGACGGCCAGGACGCTGTGCGCCCGGACTTCCCGACGATCCCCGGACAGGCTGAGCGCTTGGACTCTCGAAGTGCCCGGCCCCACCACAGCGACGAAGACCGTGCCTACGGGTTTGCCTTCAACCTGATCCGGCCCCGCGACACCGGTAGTGGCCAGGCCATAGGTCGCACCCATCAGCGACCGCACCCCGCTGGCCATCTGCTCGGCCACGTCGGCGTCCACGGCACCCGCCCGAGCCAGCAATGCTTTGTCGACCCCGAGCACCTGAGCCTTGAGATCTGTCGCGTAAGCGAGAACACCCCCACGCACGACGACCGACGCACCGGGAATGTCGGTCAGCGCCGCAGCGACCAGCCCCCCGGTCAGCGACTCGGCAACCGCCACCGTCTGCCCCGCGGCGGTCAGGCGCGCAACGAGGTCTGCGGCCGCAGTGGGCTCCACGCTCAGACCTCGGGCTCCGCTGAATGCCTCTTCGCATCCTCACGTGCGGCCGCCTCTCGTGCGGCCGCCTCTCGTCCTGCCGCCGCCGCGCGACGCTCGCGTTTTGCCTGCGCGCGGGGGCTGGTGTTGCGCAGTGTCTGGGCCCGTAGCACGTAGTCGACCCCGGTTGCCACGGTCACGATGACCGCCAACGTCATCACCACCACTGCTATGGCATGCCATGGATCACTCAACGGCAAGATGTAGAGCAGGATCGCGACCGCCTGAAGTGCGGTCTTGACCTTGCCACCCCGACTGGCCGGCATAACGCCGTGCCGGATGACCAGGAGCCGCAGTACGGTGATGCCGACCTCCCGGACGAGGACCACCAGGGTGACCCACCATGGAAGCAGATCGATGATCGAGAGCCCGACGAGCGCCATACCCATCAGGGCCTTGTCGGCGATCGGGTCACTCACCTTGCCGAAGTCGGTGACCAGTCCCCTGGCCCGCGCGATGTCGCCGTCCATGCGGTCGGTCGCCGTTGCGACGACGAACACGGCCGCGGCCAGCAGTCGGTAGTTCGTCAGCTGACCGTCGTCGTGGAGCAGGAACCACCCGAAGACGGGCACAAGAACGATGCGCAAGATGGTGAGCGCGTTGGCGATGTTCCAAGCGCTCGCCTGCGTAGGCCGAACGTGGGTGTCATCACCGGAGGGGATCACTCGGGTTCCGCGATGAGGTCGACGCCCTCGGTGTCGAGAACCACCGCAGCGATGATCTCCCCGACAGCCGGGGTCAGGGCACCTGGGCGCAGCCGAAGGATGGTGGCGCCGTCGACGTCGGGCCCCTGATGGGCAGCCCGTCCGGTCAGCTCATCGGTGTCCTCGTCGATCCCGTCGACGAGAACCTCGACGCGTTCGCCGATGCGTTCCTCCGCCCGCTGGATGTTGAGCTCCTCCACCAACGTTGTGAAGTGCTCAACGCGCTCTGCGATGACATGCCTGTCGAACTTGCCCTCATAGGTCTCGGCCTCGGTCCCATCCTCGTCGGAGTAACCGAACACGCCAACCACGTCCAGACGCGCGGCTGTCAGGAAAGCCTCGAGCTCGTCGAGATCCTCCTGCGTCTCTCCGGGGAACCCGACAATGACGTTGGACCGGATGCCGGCGAGCGGCGCGCGAGCGCGGACCTGGTCGATCAGGTCCAGGAATGACTGAGACGAGCCGAACCGGCGCATCTTGCGCAGCAGCTTCTCGGAGGCATGCTGGAAGGAGATGTCGAAGTACGGCACGACGCCCGGCGTCGAGGCCATGACATCGAGCAGGTCCATCCGGATCTCGGCGGGCTGAAGATAGGACACCCGGACGCGCTCGATCCCGTCTACCTGGGCGATCTCGGGCAACATCGTCTCCAGCAGGCGCAAGTCCCCGAGGTCCTTGCCGTATGACGTGGAGTTCTCGCTGACCAGGAAGATCTCCTTGACATCGTGCTCACCGAGCCAGCGGGCTTCGGCCAGGACATCGGAGGGGCGTCTGGACACAAAAGACCCGCGAAACATCGGGATCGCACAGAAGGCACAGCGCCGATCACAGCCACTGGCGATCTTCAAAGGAGCCCACGGCCGACCGTCCAGACGTGCGCGGATGACGCGAGGACCGCTGGCCGGGACCGGTCCTTCGATCGTCTCGATTGCCGGGGCTGTGCTGGCTAGCACCTCCGTCGACGTCGAGAGCGACCCATTGTGACCGTGACCGGGCAGGGCCACGGACGCAGCGGAGGCCTGGCGTGAGGCCGGCGAGAGCGGCAGCAGGCGCCGACGGTCCGACGGCACGTGCGAAACGGGCTTGTTGCCGTTCAGGATCGAGGTGAGGTGGCTCGACATATCGGCGTAGGAGTCGAAACCGAGCACGGCGTCAGCCTCGGGCAGCTCAGCGGCTAGCTGCTCGCCATACCGCTCGGCCAGACAACCCACGGCCACAACCTTCTGCGTACGTCCCGAAGCCTTTAGCTCAGAGGCCTCCAGGAGTGCATCGATGGAGTCCTTCTTGGCCTGCTGAACGAAGCCACAGGTGTTGATCACGGCGACATCAGCCTGCGCGGCATCATCGACCAACAGCCAGCCCTCGGCGGCCAGACGACCAGCAAGCTCCTCGGAGTCGACCTCGTTGCGCGCGCATCCCAATGTGACCAACGCCACGCTTCGGGGGCTGCCAGAAGCGCTCGAGGTCAGGGACGTCATCTCCCCATCGTAGGTGGACTGCTGTTGAATGACCGCATGCCCGACCTCGCACCAGAGACCATTGCCCCGGACACACTCGCCCGCGTCACCGAACTGCTGCGCAGGCACCCGCTGATCGACGGACACAATGACCTCCCGTGGGAGGCGCGACGACAGTCGGGCTACGACTTCGACCAGCTTGACCTCTCGGGTCGCCTGGACACCACGCACACCGACCTGCCGCGGCTGCGCGCCGGCGGCGTCGGTGCGCAGTTCTGGTCGGTCTGGGTGCCCGCGTCGCTGCCCGATGGAGTGGCGGTCATCCAGACGCTGGAACAGATCGACGCGGTCCACCAGATGGTCGCCCGGTATGGCGACCAGCTGGGTTTCGCGCGCACCGCGGACGAGCTCGAGGCCGTCTTCGCGTCGGGACGCATCGCGTCACTGATGGGGGCCGAGGGCGGGCACTCGATCGGCTGTTCTCTGGCGGCGCTGCGGATGCTGCACGTGCTCGGCGTCCGTTACCTGACGCTGACCCACAACGACAACGTCCCGTGGGCCGACTCGGCCACTGACGTGCCGGCCTGCGGGGGTCTGTCCGCCTTTGGCTTCGAAGTGGTGCGGGAGATGAACCGCATCGGCATGCTCGTCGACCTCTCGCACGTCTCGGCCGACACCATGCGCGACGCCTTGCGGGTCAGTGAGGTGCCGGTGATCTTCTCGCACTCGTCCGCACGCGTGGTCTGCGACATGACCCGCAACGTGCCGGACGATGTGCTCGAGGCCCTGGGTCAGAAGGGCGGCATCTGCATGGTGACGTTCGTGCCCGACTTCGTCTCCCCTGCCGCGGGCCAGTGGCGCAAGGAGGCTTCGCTGGCGGCGCTGGAGGTCGGCGTCAAGCCCACAGACCACCTCGCGTTCGACGTGTTCGCCGCCACGTACCGCAAGAAACATGCCAAGCCCACCGCCACGATCGACCAGGTCGTTGCCCACATCGAGCACGTACGGGAGGTCGCCGGTGTCGACCACGTCGGCATCGGGGGCGACTTCGACGGCACCCAGGATCTGCCGATCGGTCTCGAGGACGTCAGCGGCTATCCGCGCCTGTTCGTCGCCTTGGCCGACCGCGGCTGGTCCTACCAGGACCTGACCAAGCTGGCCGGCGGTAACATCCTGCGCGTCATGCGCGAGGCCGAGGCAGGGGCCCGCGACCTGCGGGCGACCCGCGGACCGAGCCTGGCGACATACGAGGCGCTGGACCACCCCTGATTGGCAGCCGGCGAACCGTCGCCCGGCTACCGATCGAAGACAGGCGTCATGGTATTGAACGATTCGCGTTAAGAACCCGTCAACGCATCGCAATATCCGCTCTCAGCACCGAGACTTCCATCGTGGTCGCCATCCGAGCCACCTGATGACTGGAGTCCAGGCAATGTCCGATCTCGTGTTCGTGATCCTCACCGGGGCGTTCTTTGCGCTCCTAGCGCTGATGGTCAAGGGGGTCGAGCGGTTGTGAGAATCGAGAACGCTGCCGAGCCCGCCATCTGCGTCCTGCTGCTCGGCTACCTCGTGGTGGCCCTTCTGTTCCCGGAGCGATTCTGAGACGTCTGACACCACCGCCGGCCTGCTCCAAGTCGGCCTGCTGATTGCTGCCCTCGTGGCCTGCTACCGGCCGCTGGGCGCCTACATGGCGCGGGCCTACACCAGCGAGCACGACACCCGCGTCGAGCGGTTCTGCTACCGGGTCATGGGCGTGGATCCGAAGGGCGACCAGCGCTGGCCGGTCTACGCCCGCTCACTGCTCGCATTCTCCGCGGTCAGCGTGCTCTTCCTCTACGGCCTGCTGCGGTTGCAGCCGCACCTGCCGTTGAGCCTGGGTTTCCCGGGTGTCCCAGCCGACCAGGCGTTCAACACCGCCGCATCGTTCGTGACCAACACGAACTGGCAGTCCTACTCCGGTGAGTCGACGATGGGGCATCTAGCCCAGATGGCCGGGCTCGCCGTGCAGAACTTCGCCTCTGCCGCGGTGGGCATGGCCGTCGCGGTGGCGCTGATCCGCGGCTTCGTCCGTTCCCGCACCGACCGGGTCGGCAACTTCTGGGTCGATCTGACCCGGGGTTGCCTGCGCATCCTGCTGCCGCTCGCGGTCGTGGGAACCATCGCCTTGGTCGCGGCCGGTGTGGTCCAGAACTTCTCTTCCGGAACCGACGCCACCACGTTGGCCGGGGTCCACCAAACCATCACAGGCGGACCTGTTGCCTCCCAGGAGGCCATCAAGGAGCTCGGCACCAACGGCGGCGGCTTCTACAACGCCAACTCGGCACACCCGTTCGAGAACCCCAACCCCTTCTCGAACCTCCTGGAGATCTTCCTCATCCTGCTCATCCCGGTCGCGCTGACCCGCACCTTCGGGCTGATGGTCAAGGACAAGCGGCAGGGTTACGCGATCCTGGCCACGATGGGCTCCCTGTGGGGTTTGATCCTGGCCGGCGTGTGGTCACTGGAGGCTGCTCACCCCGGGACCGCACTCAAGCTGGCCGGCGCTGCCATGGAAGGCAAGGAGACCCGATTCGGTGTTGCCGCGTCGTCCCTGTTCGCGACATCGACCACAGGCACCTCCACCGGCGCCATCGACGCGGCCCACTCCTCATTCACCGCACTGGGCGGCGGCCTGCTGATCTTCAACATGGGACTGGGTGAGATCGCGCCCGGCGGCACCAGGACTCCCGACATGGCGTCATAATTCGTGAGTGGTCAGAGCGAGTTTTGACCTCGCAGGGGCGGTGTCCGGGGAGCGGGTTTGGTCTTCGGTTAGATGCACACACAGCTCTGAGCAGCGGTATGGCCCGTCCGGTGGCAGTTGAACCTCATGATCGTTGTCTTTCGCCATCTCAACGTTGTACTTCACCGTCACATCAATTATGACGCACCCCAGGCAAGAAGCAGCGTTCCCATAGCTACAAACAGCCAGGTCAAACGGTCAAAGCTGCCGGCTTGGCGTGCACCATGTCCGGAGCCCTGGCCACCTACCGCCCGAATACCGTGAATCCGCAAGACTTCTCGCATACATCGTCTGCACGATCGACGCCGGGGGCGCCTTGTACGAGTTGCCATTCGACGATGTCCCAGACCCGGACGGGGTCATCGCCCAGGCGCTCGTCGACGCTGGACTCATCGTTCTCTGTGCACCCACCCCGCAGCTGCGTCGCTGGCAACGACCAGATTTGTAGACCACTGAAAGGACCGCAATGCGCCTCGATATTTCGCTCGGCCGAGGAAAACTCAAGCTCTTGTTCAGCCCAGAAATCTCTCTGGTGCTTGGCCTCGGTGCCCACCAGTTGCGCATCCCGCTGGACATTGAAAGCGAGGGCTTGGCAGAGAACAGCCCCGTGTCACTTATGGGGACGCTCTGGCTGGACGGCGCGGGATCGTCCTACTTGGCTCCTTGGACGACTGAGGAGCAGGTCGCGCTTCGGACCTTCCCTGTCGGACACAAATTGGTTGCCTCGCTCACGGATGAACAGCTCGCGGCGATCGAACGTCACCGTGACGGCAAGGAGCTTGCCTTCCGTGTCGACGTGAAGGCAAGCATCTCCGGCGTTCCCGACGTCTGGCCTTCCAATTCAGGCCAGATCTCGTTGCGAGTGGAGTCGAGCCGTTGGCTCCACCAGTTGGCAGTAGTTGGCGCGGCAGCGTCCCTCACAGTTGTCGTCCCGGCACCCCTAGCGGAAGGGGACCGGCATCAGATGGGCGTCCGTCTTCGTGAGGCTCGAGCCGCACTTGATGACGGACGGTACGGGGACATGGTCGTGGCTGCGCGCCTTGCTCTCGAAACCGCCCGGCAGCGCGAAACACTCCATGGCGACAACCTAATCCGCTCTAAGAATCAACAGTCCTTGTCACAGGAGGAGAGATGGTCTGCCCTTCATAACGCGCTGTATCAGCTGACGCATGTCTCTCATCACGATGACCCGGTGACTGCCGGTGCCGGGTGGACGCGTGCTGACGCCCTTGCCGTGCTGGCCGCCACGGCTGCGCTGATCGCTCGACAGGATTGATCCGCCCGGACGGACGGGGACCGCGACTTTGGACGGTTGGCGAGCCGGGTCAGACTTCAGTGGTTTCGACTGGCACGCGAGGGTCGCTAACGAACGCGAGGAAGCGGTCGCCAAGAGGCGAGGTGGCAGCCTCCCAGAGGCTCGCCCCGCTCTGCATGCCTTGAAGGCTCCCGTTGGTGAGACCGGCTGTGTACGGGTCCCCGAAAAGCAAGGCGGACCACTCGCGCTTGTCACGGAACTCGGGCATTCCGTCCTCGAGAAGAGTGGCTCGACCACCGGCGAGGTAGCCGGGTCTGGTGATTCCGGCCGCATCGAACCCTGCGCCCGGATCGTGAAAAAAGTGCAGAAGCCGCAAGTGCGCGGGGCTGAACTGCTCAACGAATCGGAAGAACCGGAGCTGTTCATCGTCGGTGGGGGCGTGCGGTCCGAGGGTGTTGAGGACCCCGTTCCGAAGGGCGGTGAGCTTGTCCTCGTCATGTGTAGCCTGGGCTGCTCGAGTCGTGCTGACGACGGCGTCGATGAAGCGGTCGTCTTCCGCCAAGGTGTCGAAGTCGAGGCCGCCTTCACGGGTTTGCAACTCGGCGACGTCATCCGCGAGGTTCTCGAGCCATAACTGCATCCGGCGGCCGTGCGCCCGTCCAATTGCGTAAGCAAAGGTGACTGCGACTGGCCCGCCGGCGATCGGGATCATGCTCACGCCGCCCTCGACGACCTTCTCAAGTAGCTCGCGCGAAGCCTTCTTAGTTGGTGGTCTCTCCATGAGCAGACCATAAGCACTGCCGGCCGCCACGCCC
>DAITND010000012.1:0-30027 GCA_036834825.1 Dermatophilaceae bacterium | reverse complement strand
ACCGGACGCTACGAGTGGATCGGGTTCACCTCCGTCAACGCCGTGCGGGCCGTTCGTGAGAAGTTCGAGGAGTTTGGGCTGGACGCTCGCGCGTTCGCCGGGTTGCGGATCGCAGCCGTGGGTGGGGTGACCGCCGGCGCCTTGCGTGAGTGGGGCCTGGAACCCGACCTGGTCCCGTCCGGCGAGCAGTCGGCACGTGGTCTGCTTGAAGAGTGGCCGCCTTTTGACGCGGTTCTGGATCCCATCAACCGTGTCTTCCTGCCCCGTGCCGACATCGCCACCGAGACTCTCGTGGCGGGCCTTCAGGAGATGGGCTGGGAGGTGGACGATGTCACGGCATACCGTACTGTTCGTGCTGCCCCGCCGGCGGCTTCGATCCGTGAGTCGATCAAGACCGGCAAGTTCGACGCGGTCGTATTCACGTCGTCCTCGACCGTCCGGAACCTGGTCGGCATCGCAGGAAAGCCGCACCCCGCGACCGTTGTCGCCTGTATCGGCCCGGCCACGGCCAAGGTCGCCGAGGAGCATGGCCTGCGGGTCGATGTACTGGCTCCGGAGGCGTCCGCCGCCTCGCTGGTCGATGCGTTGGCTGAGTTCGGCATGGGTCTGGTGGTGGCCGCCGCCGAGGTCGGCGAGAGCGTCGTGCGTCCCAGCGCGCGCAAGGCATCGACCCGGCGCAAGGCCAAGTAGTGGACCGTCTGACCCAGCGGCCACGTCGACTGCGACAGACTCTTGCGGTCCGGGCTTTGGTGGCCCAAACGCGGCTGCATCCGGCCGAGCTGGTTCTTCCGGTGTTTGTCCGCGAGGGTGCCAGGGAAGCGCAACCGATCGCCTCCATGCCCGGGGTTGTCCAGCACTGCCTGGACTCGCTGGTAGCGGTGGCCCACGAGGCGGTAGCCGCCGGCCTGGGCGGTCTGATGCTCTTCGGAGTGCCCGAGGGCCGGGACGCGACGGGTTCCGGCGCTGACGACCGTGAGGGCATCCTCAATGTGGCCCTGCGCCGGGTGCGGGACGCCGTCGGCGACGACCTCGTGGTGATGGCCGATCTGTGCCTGGACGAGTTCACCGACCACGGGCACTGCGGGCTGCTCGACGCTCAGGGGCGCGTCGACAATGACGCCACCCTCGCGCGATATGGCGCGATGGCGCTCGCCCAGGCGGCTGCCGGTGCTCAGGTGGTGGGTCTGAGCGGGATGATGGATGGCCAGGTCGGCTACGTCCGTGAGGCCCTTGACCAGGCCGGCTTCACAGACACGATCATCCTGGCCTACGCCGCCAAGTACGCATCGGGCTTCTACGGGCCGTTTCGCGAGGCGGTCGAGTCCACCCTGGAAGGCGACCGGTCGACCTACCAGCAGGACCCGGCCAATACGACCGAGTCGCTGCGCGAGGTCGAGCTCGACCTGGACCAGGGCGCGGACATCGTGATGGTCAAGCCGGCGTTGCCCTATCTGGACATTCT
Source organism: Dermatophilaceae bacterium (assembly GCA_036834825.1). Classification (GTDB taxonomy): domain Bacteria; phylum Actinomycetota; class Actinomycetes; order Actinomycetales; family Dermatophilaceae; genus UBA4719. Next base: position 28,565 of record DAITND010000012.1, on the reverse strand, counting down.
TTCGCAGGTGGCGCAGCTCTCACCGGTGCCGGTGGCGGCCTACCAGGTGTCGGGGGAGTATGCGCAGATCGAAGCCGCGGCTGCTCACTGCTGGATCGACCGCGAACGGGTGATGATGGAGTCATTGACCTCGATCCGTCGGGCAGGTGCCCAGATCATCCTGACCTACTATGCGCTAGAGGCCGCCCGAGTCCTGCGCCGCTGACCCGCTCCCGGCTGCAGAACTGCCACGGCGGCGATCGGGCAGCGGAACGGCCCGGCAGCTTGGACTACCGGGCCATTCGCCTGCTGCTTACCTCACCGGTCAGACTGGAACGTCTGCCATCTGGACGAGCTGAATGTCCAGGGTGATCTTGACCTTCTCGCCAACCAGGACGCCGCCGCCCTCGACCGCGACGTTCCATGACAGGTCGAAGTCCTTGCGGTTGATCTCGGTGGTGGCCTCGAAGCCAGCGCGGACCCCGCCCCACGGATCGGCGCTGACGCCACCGAAGTCCAGGTCAAAGCTGACCGGCTTGGTGGTGCCCTTGATGGTGAGCAGGCCCTCCAGTGAGTCGTCGGTGACCTTGGTGGACTTGAAGATCATGGCGGGGTTGTTCTCCGTGTCGAAGAAGTCAGCCGACTTCAGATGAATGTCGCGGTCTGGGCTGTTGGTGTCGATGGAGGCCAGCTGCACGGTGGCTTCGACGCTCGACAGCCCGAATGGCTGGGCAACCGTGACGACGGCCGAAAAGTCCTTGAACTGGCCGCGGACCTTGCTCACCATGAGGTGGCGAGCGGTGAAACCGACCTCGCTGTGGGAAGCATCGACATTCCAGACGCCAGGCTTGAGGTCAGACAGGTTGCTCATGTAGTGCTCCTTGATTGCGGTGGTTTCAGCCTATTTGTATGATTTCCGTTCTCTGTAGAACGCTATCACAGGAAGTTTATTCTTCAACTAGAACGCGGTAGGATCCATTCCCATGAACGTAAACACGCCGCAGTGGCTCGATGCGCAGGAGCAGGGTGTCTGGCGCGAGTACCTTCGGGCGAGCCGGTTGCTGGAAGCTGCTCTGGATCATGACCTCCAGGCTCACGGGCTGCAGCTCTCCGAGTACGAGATCCTCTCCATGCTCTCCGAACACCCGGACCGGCGACTCCGGATGTCCGTCATCGCCGAGATGGTGGTTCAGTCCCGCAGCCGGTTGACCCACACGGCCGGCCGCCTCGAGAATCGTGGATGGGTGCGCCGTGAAGCATGCGCCGGGGATCGGCGTGGTGTCGAGCTGGTGCTTACCGACGCCGGCTTCGCCGAGATTACCCGGATGGCGCCGACCCATGTCGCCAGTGTCCGCACAAACCTCCTGGATCACCTCGCCCGCGAGGACCTCCTCGCCCTCGGGCTCGCCATGGCGCGGATCAGTGACGGCATCCTGAGCACAGGGGTTTGCGATGACGTTCGCGCAACCAAGGAACAGCACGCCTGAGGAATGCGCGGTCAAAGGCCACACGATGCCGACAGCCCAACGAGGCGGGGACCCCGGCGACTGAGATGATGGTCCCATGATCACACCGCAGACCCCATACCCCTATGACGCGCCCTCTTCCCAGGCGCTGCTGACCCGCGCCGCTGCGGTGACGCCGGGTGGGGTCAACAGCCCCGTGCGCGCATTTCGCGCCGTCGGTGGGACGCCACGGTTCATGGCCAGCGCACGTGGGCCGTACCTCACCGACGTGGACGGTCGCGAGTATGTCGACCTGGTGTGCTCGTGGGGTCCGATGATTCTGGGTCACGCGCACCCCGACGTGCTGGCCGCGGTTCAGGCGGCAGCAGTCCAGGGGTTCAGCTTCGGGACACCGAGCGAGAACGAGGTCGCGCTCGCTGAGGAGATCGTGGCAAGGGTGCCGCCCGTTGAGCAGGTGCGCCTGGTCAGCAGCGGAACCGAGGCGACGATGAGCGCCCTGCGGGTGGCCAGAGGGTTCACGGGCCGATCCGCAGTGGTGAAGTTCGCCGGCTGCTACCACGGACACGTCGACGCGCTCCTGGCCTCGGCGGGCAGCGGTCTGGCCACGTTCGCGCTGCCGGACTCTGCCGGCGTTCCCGCCTCGAGCGCCAGCGAGACGATCGTCCTGCCCTATAACGACGTTTCTGCCCTTGAGGCAGCCTTCGCCCAGCACGGCGACCGCATCGCAGCCGTGATCACGGAGGCCTCTGCCGGCAACATGGGTATCGTCCCGCCGCTGGCTGGCTTCACCGAGGCCCTGCGGCGGGTGACCACGGCGTATGGGGCACTGTTGATCTCCGACGAGGTCATGACCGGATTCCGTTGCAGCGCCTCGGGTTGGTACGGCCTCGAGGGTCCATATGCCGCCGGGGCACCGGATTTGTTCACCTTCGGCAAGGTCATGGGTGGTGGCTTCCCGGCGGCGGCCTTCGGTGGGCGCGCCGACATCATGGCGATGCTTGCGCCCGACGGGCCCGTCTACCAGGCCGGGACGCTGTCAGGTAACCCTGTGGCCACGGCGGCCGGCCTGGCAACGCTCAAGGGCTGCACCCCGGAGGTCTACGACCGGCTCGGGGTCGTGAGCAGGACAATTGCGGACGCGACGTCGGCGGAGTTCTCGCGTGTCGGCATACCGCACGTGGTGCAATGGGCCGGCAGCATGTTCAGCGTCTTCTTCCGTGAGGCAGCGGTGACCAACTACGACGAGGCCAGGGACCAACAGGTGCAGGCCTTCTCGGCGTTCTTCCAGTCCATGCTCAGCCAGGGTGTGCATCTGCCCCCGAGCGCCTTCGAGTCGTGGTTCGTCAGTGCCTCCCACGATGACGCGGCGCTCGACCGGGTCCTTGCCGCACTACCCACGGCGGCCCGAGCTGTCACGGACTCGTTTGCGACAATCTCCTCATGAGTGCTGCCGGGAGTCCAGGACGGACCATCGTGCACCTGATGCGCCACGGGGAGGTGCACAACCCCACTGGCGTGCTCTATGGCCGGCTGCCCGACTTCCACCTCTCCGACCTTGGTCGCGAGATGGCCGAGACGGTCGGTGTCCATCTGGGTGACCATGACGTGAGCGTGGTCGTGGCCTCACCGCTGGACCGGGCCCAGGAGACGGCGGGACCGATCGCCTCTGCCCACGGTCTCTTGATCATCACGGACAAGCGGGTGATCGAGGCTGACAACTATTTCGAAGGCAAGACGTTCGGGGTCGGTGATGGATCGCTGAGATACCCCAAGCACTGGCCCAAGCTCGTCAACCCGTTCAAGCCGTCTTGGGGGGAGCCTTACGGGGAGATCGCCGACCGGATGCTGTCGGCCATCGCGGACGCCCGCGGCCTGGCCCGGGGCCATGAGGCCGTGATCGTCTCCCACCAACTGCCGGTGTGGACCGTGCGCTCCAAGCTGGAGGGTCGCCACCTGTGGCACGACCCGCGCAATCGCCAGTGCTCCCTGGCCTCCCTGACGTCCTTGACGTTCGTGGGCGACGAGCTCGAGTCCATCACCTACAGCGAGCCCGCGGCAGCTCTGCTGCCGGGAGCACGCAACATCGCAGGCGCATGAGCTCGGCTGCTGCGGTGTTTCGCCGGCTCGCGGTCACCGTCATCGTCACGACGGCAGTGGCCACCATGTCCTTCGGCCTCTCCGCCTGTAGCTCTGACGCCGGTTCCATCGCGGCGCAAGCCAGATCCGGCGACGGCAAGGGTTATGTCTCCGGTGACGGCAGTATAGAGCGGTTGGCCCCGGACAAGCGCTCGATCCCGGTGGCCCTGACCGGCACGACGTTGCAGGGCACACCGTGGAAGGTCTCCGACGCCAAGAACCACGTCTTGGTCCTGAACGTCTGGGGCCAGTGGTGCGGTCCGTGCGTGGCCGAGATGCCGCACCTGCAGCAAGTCTGGTCGCAGCTGTACATATCCGGCAAACCGGTGCAGTTCATGGGCATCAACTACCGTGACGGCGTCGAGACGGCCAAGGCTTTCTTGCGGGCCAACAAGATCACCTACCCCTCGCTGCAGGACGACGGCGGGGCCACCCTGCTGGCCCTGCGCGGAAAGGCGAACACCACGCCCACGACGCTGGTTCTGGACCGCCAGGGACGCATTGCGGCCCGGGTCTCGGGGCCGGTCACTGCCGATACCCTCAGTGGGCTCGTCAACGACGTGCTCGGCGAGAAAGCGTGACCGCTGACGCCGCGGGCGCCATCGCGTCCGGGGCGCTGCCACTGGCCATCCTCGTCGCCGTTGCGGCGGGCTTGGTCTCCTTTGCCTCCCCGTGTGTCCTGCCACTGGTGCCGGGCTTCCTTGGGTATGTGACTGGTCTGTCCGGCGTCAGCCTGGAGCAGCGCGGCCGAGGTCGGCTCATGTTCGGAGCACTGTTGTTCGTGCTGGGGTTCAGTGTCGTGTTCATTGCGGTTGCAGTGACCGCATCCGCGGCCGGAACGTTGTTGAAGGAGCACCAGAGCCTGTTGATGAGGCTTGGTGGCGTCATCGTGATCCTCATGGCGCTCGTGTTTCTCGGCAGTGGCAGGCTGAGCACCTTGCGGCCCGGCTGGAAGCCGGCTGCCGGTCTGGCCGGAGCGCCGCTGCTGGGGATGGTGTTTGGCCTGGGGTGGGCTCCATGCACCGGGCCGACGTTCGGCGCGATCATCGCGCTGTCGACGGCGCTGTCCGGCGACCAGCACGTCATCGCCCGTGGCATCGGGCTCGCCACGGCCTACTCGGTGGGCCTGGGTCTGCCGTTCCTGCTGATCGCCGCCGGCTACTCTCGGGCCGGGCTAGCTTCTCGGTGGCTGCGAGAGCATTACCGCGGCATCCAGATCGCCGGCGGCGTGCTCCTGCTGGTCGTCGGGCTCCTGCTCGTGACTGGCTTGTGGGAGATAGTGACCACCTCGATGCAGGCCCGCCTGGTCGACCAGTTCAGAACGGTGTTGTGATGACGCGGTGTGCAGTGACCAGGCTCGTGCAACGACGGGGTTTTGACGTGACAAGGCTTCTGGAATGACTCAGAGCCGGATGGACACCCGTCCCGACGAGAGCGAAGTGACTCTTCCGGCCCTCGGGCCCGTCGGTATGTTGCGCTGGGCCTGGAGACAGCTCACGAGCATGCGGACGGCGCTGTTCCTCTTGCTGTTGCTGGCGATCGCAGCGGTGCCGGGTTCGATCTGGCCGCAGCGCAACATCGACGCCTCACGAGTGGCGGACTACCTGGTTCGCCACGGGAGTACCGGTCCGTGGCTCGATCGCCTGGGCTTCTTCGACGTTTACTCCTCGCCATGGTTCGCCGCCATCTACCTGTTGCTGTTCGTCTCTCTGGTGGGCTGCGTCGTTCCCCGCTCGAAGATCCACTGGAGGGCGATGCGGGCGCAGCCCCCTCGGGTGCCCCAAAACCTTGAGCGTCTCCCCGAGCATGGTCAGATCGAGGTCGCCGGGGCGCCCGAGGACGTGCTCCAGGTCGCCCGGGATGTCTTGGCGCGCAAGCAGCCCGTGGGTGGGCGCTCTTTCTTCAGGCTCTCAGTGGGCAAGCGCTATCGGATTCGCCGGGACGGTTTGTCGCTGAGCGCTGAGAGCGGTTACCTGCGCGAGAGCGGCAACCTCGTCTTCCATACCGCGCTGATCGTGGTCATCGTCGCGGTGGCGGTGGGGCACCTGTTCGGATGGCGTGGCGACCGCATCCTGGTCACCGGCAAGAGCTTCTCCAACACCACCTCCGCCTACGACACCTTCGACCCCGGTCCCTGGGTGGACACCGCAGGGCTGTCGCCCTTCAGCGTCGCGGTCGACAAACTCGACGTGACTTTCGAGGAGCGCAGCAGCGGCGCGCAGCGCGGCGCGCCCCGCGACTTCACGGCATACACGCGCACCCGGACCAGCCCCGGTGCTCCCCAGATCCATCAGATTCTGAAGGTCAACGGGCCGTTGACCTTCGGCGGGACATCGGTGTTCCTGCTGGGCAACGGATATGCACCCGTCATCACCGTGCGTGATGGCGCCGGGCAGGTACTCATGCACGAAGCCACGCCATTTCTTCCCCAGGACGCCAACTACAAGTCGGTGGGCGCGATCAAGGTCTCGGCGGCCAGCCCGAAACAGCTCGGGTTCTTTGGGTTCTTCCTGCCCTCGGAGTACCTCGACAAGGATGCGGGGCCGTCCTCGTTCTTTCCTGACCTCAAGAATCCTGCCCTGGCGCTCGGGGTCTATGAGGGCGAGCTGTACCCGCAGGGACGGCCGCAGTCGGTCTATACCCTCAGCACCGAGAAGATGACCCAGCTCAAGAACGCCAGGGGCGAGCCGTTGCGGCTGCTGCTGAAACCGGGCCAGACCATCCAGCTGCCAGGTGGCCGGGGGAGTATCACCTTGGATGCGGTGCAGCGCTGGGCGGGGCTCTCTATCCGCTATGATCCGGGCAAGCTGCTCGCGCTCAGCGGCGCCATTGCTGCGCTGGCCGGGCTGATCGCCTCGCTGGTGATCCGCCGTCGCCGGGTGTTCGTGCGCGTCCAGCCGAGCGGACGACGTACCGTTGTCACGATCGGTGGCCTCGCCAAGGGCGAGGACCCCGGGCTGGCGGCGACTATCGAGGACCTGCTCGACGCCATCGCACAGCGGACCGGCACCAAGGGCAGCGGCACGAAGGGCAGCGGCACGAAGATATGACGAACGAGACTCTCGCGCAGTACGCCAACCTGGCCGTCTACTCGGCCATGGCCGTGTTCACCATCGCCATGATCGCGTTTGCCATCGACCTGGCCGGGGCGGCACCCAGGCTCGCTGTGACGGTTCCCCAGACCAAGAAGGAGCCTGCGCTGGTCGGGGCGGGCTCCTCCGCCAGAGCCCCCGCGGATCCGATCCCGACTCCCGACAGAGGAGACCAGCCGCGGAGACGGAAGGCGGCCGGTATCGCGATGATGCTCACCCGGCTGGGTGGTTTGCTGCTCATCGCCGCCGCCGCCATGCGGGGCCTGTCGGTTCATCGTCCGCCGCTGGGCAACATGTTCGAGTTCGCCCTCGTTGGCTCGATGTTCGTGGTTGTCGCCTTCGTCGCCATCAGCCTTCGTCGGGACGTCCGCTGGCTGGGGCTCTTCGTCATCGGCCCGGTGCTGCTGACCCTCGGAATGGCGATCACGGTCTGGTACACCGATGCCAGTGAGCTGCTGCCCTCCCTGAAGAGCTTCTGGCTCGTCATCCATGTCACGGTGGCCACGTTCGCTGTCGCGTTGTTCACCATCGCGTTCAGCGTGACGATCCTTCACCTGGTCAAGACGTGGCTCGAGGCGCAGGACCCCACGGGGATGTCACGCATCAGGACGATCGTGAACACCGCTCTTCCCCCTGCGCGGTCACTGGACCGGACGGCATACGGGATCCACGCCGTGGCGTTCCCCCTGTGGACCTTCACACTCATCGCCGGCGCCATCTGGGCCGAGCAGGCCTGGGGTCACTACTGGAACTGGGATCCCAAAGAGGTGTGGACCTTCGTCATCTGGGTCCTCTACGCCGCCTACCTGCATGCACGCGCGACAACCGGGTGGTCGCCCCGTGCGGCCAACTATCTGGCGCTCGCGGGCTATGGTGCCATTCTGGTCAACTACATGGTCGTCAACGTGTACTTCGTCGGCCAGCACTCGTATTCGGGGATGTGAGCATGGCGCGCTACACGGTGTTGCGGTTGATGATCTTCTTCGGGCTTCTTTGTGCCTTTTGGCTTCTCGGTCTGCGTGACCCCAGCCAGCGCTGGTGGCTGCTCGGGCTCTCGGCGTTGGGCTCGACGGTGGTGTCCTACTTCGTCCTGCAGGGCCCGCGGGGGCAGTTCAGTGCCAGCATTGCGCGCCGCGTCGATGAACGTGCCCGGCGGGCGGAGCAGGCCAACGATATCGACGGGATCGCCGAGGACGCCGAGGCTGACGAGGACTCCGCGCGCCCCTGATTGGCATCGGCCCCGGCTTTGAGGGGTTCAGCCCAGTGTTTGAGGCGAGTCAGCCCAGGTGGGGCGTTGCAGCCAACCCGATCGCCAGCAGCATTGCGTAGACCAGCTCGAAGCGGCCGGTCCCAGACAGTACGGGGACCAGGTCTCTACCGAGGGCGCCGCCCAGGACGCGCCGCAACAACGGGATGGCCAGGGCGAAGGACAGCAGGGCGATCAGGGCGGTTGGGTGGATTTCGCCGGCCACCAGGACGCAGGCGAGCGCGACGCCAACCAGCGCGGCATAGAGCGTCCGGGTCCGGGTCTGGCCCAAGCGGACCGCCAGTGTCCGCTTGCCGTGGGACAGATCTGTCGGTATGTCGCGCAGGTTGTTGGCGACCAGGATCGCTGAGGCGAGGGCGCCGACGCCGACCGCGCCGGCAATCGAGGCCGCGCTGACGGAGAGTGCCTGGGTGTAGGTCGTGCCCAGGGTCGCCACCAGGCCAAAAAAGACGAAGACGAAGACTTCGCCCAGGCCCGAGTATCCGTACGGTCTTTTGCCTCCGGTGTAGTACCAGGCGGCACCGATCGCAGCGGCTCCCACCGCCAGCATCTCGAATGCACCGCTGAGCGCCACCAGGGCCAGCCCGATCAGGGCGGCGGTGGCGAAGCAGATCATCGCCGCGAGCCTGACGTCGCCGGGGTTGGCTAGTTTCTGCCCCACAAGTCGCACCGGGCCGACCCGGTCCTGATCGGTGCCTCGGATGCCGTCGGAGTAGTCGTTTGCGTAGTTCACACCGATCTGCAGCGCCAGGGAGACCAGCAGGGCGAGCAAGGCGTAGGCGGAGTTGCCCTCGTGGAGGGCGTAGGCAGCGCCGGTACCGACCAGAACGGGTGCCACGGCGGCGGGAAGGGTTCGGGGCCGGGCGCCTTCGACCCACTGGGACAACGTGGCCATAGAGTTGTTTCTCGCTCAGTTCTCTGTCAGGTCAGGACGCGGGCAGTCACACGCAGGTGCAGCCACAGGTGCAGTTGCTGACGCGGTCACAGGTTGCGAAGGAAGTCCGGATCGTCGTCGGGGCCCGGAGGTGCCGCCGGGTAGCTCGACCCTCGCCGTCCGCTTCGTGGGCCGTGTTGCCGGCCTGTGACGAGCCAGGCGATGGCGCCGATTCCAGACGGGGCAGAGAGAAGGATCAGCACAACCCAGACGATCTTGGGGAGATGCTGAACGCGGGTGTCCTCAGTCTGGATCGCGTCGATCACTGCATAGATGGTCATGGCGAACGGAATGAGGAAGAGAATCACCTTGATCATCTCGACCTCCTTGCTTGATTGGTGATGTGGTCTTGTCCTGATTTTGTCACGTGTCAGCCGCGGCCTCGCCGTTGTGGTCGAAAAGCCTCCGAACCGCGGATCGGTCGGGCTTGCCGGGGCCGAGCAGAGGGAGCTCAGGCAGGGTCGCCAGCCGCCGCGGCAGCCCATGATCAGGCAGTGTGCCGCGCAGCCGACCTCGCACATCGTCAAGCGTGGGGGGCGGACTGCCCTGCGCGACCACGATGGCGGCACTGACGACCTGGCCCCACTCTGCGTCCGGACTGCCCACCACGATGGCCTCGGCGATGGTGTCGAGCTGGACGAGTGCTGCCTCGACCAGACGCGGAACCACCTTAAGGCCGCCGGTGTTGATCAGGTCGTCGATGCGGCCGTCGACGACCAGGATGGCCCCGTCGAGGTGGCCGACGTCGTCGGTGCGAAACCACCTCGTGCCCTCCGCGTCTTCGGTGAAGACTTCTGCCGTGAGCTCTGGTTCTCCGAGGTAGCCCAGGGCGAGGGTGCCGCCACCGAGCCGGATCCGCCCGTCCTGCTCAAGCTGCACGCGGCTGACCCCAAGAGCGCGACCGTCGTAGACGCAGCCGCCGGCTGTCTCGCTCATCCCGTAGGTGGTGACCACCCGGACCCCGAAACCCCTCGCCCGGGCGAGCAGGCTGGCCGGTGTTGCCGCGCCGCCGAGCAGGACAGCCGCAAACCGGGCGAGCGCACGGCACCCATCGGCGGAGGAGAGTAGGCGGACCAACTGGGTGGGTACGAGGGCGGTGTAGGCCCGTGCGCCGGAGGCGATCTGCCCGGTGGCACGGGCGAACGCCGCGCTGGTGAAACCTCCCGCCAGATCCATACAGACGGGCCTCGTGTCCGCGACCAGCGAGCGGACCAGGACCTGGATTCCGGCGATGTGGTGGGCCGGCAGCGCCAGCAGCCATTGGCCCTGGCCGCCCAGCCGCTGATGAGTGGCGTCGGCAGAGGCGCGTAGGGCATCACCGGTCAGCATCGCCAGCTTGGGGCGCCCGCTGGAGCCGGACGTAGCGATCGTGAGGCAAAGGTCTTCAGGGAGGTCGCTCAGCTCGTCTGGGACGGGCTGTGGGGGACTGCTGGTGGCATGTGGGGCCACGGGGGGGCCGGTTCCTGCCAGAGCGCTCTGCAGGTCCCCCAGGACGCTGAGCGCAGCAAAACCCGAAGGGACGGGCAGGGCGCGCAGACCGGGACCACTCACCCGCAGAGCCTACGTTCCTCGTCAGCGTGAATACTGGGCGGGTGAATGAGATGACGCGACCCTTGGCAGTGGTGACAGGAGCGAGCGGTGGCATAGGAGCCGCCACGGCTCGCCGACTTGCCAGCGAAGGGTTCGAGGTCGTGTGTGCGGCACGGCGCGCTGACCGGATAGCGGCCCTGGCTGCAGAGATCGGCGGACGGGCAGTGGTCTGCGACGTGACCTCAGCCGACGACGTGGCGGGGCTCGCCGCTGATGTCGGTGAGCGATGTGACCTGCTTGTCAACAACGCCGGCGGCGCACTCGGGGCCGACCCGGTGGCCGAGTCTGACCTTGCTCAGTGGCGGTCGATGTACGAGGTCAACGTCATCGGTGTCGTCGCCGTGACCAAGGCGCTGCTGCCCGCGCTCGTGGCATCGGAGGGCCAGATCGTGGTGATGGGGTCAACAGCGGGTCAGGTCGCCTATGAGGGCGGTGGCGGTTATGTCGCAGCCAAGTCCGCAGTCCGCGCGGTCGTCGACACCTTGCGCCTGGAGCTGTGGGACCAACCGGTGCGGGTTTGCGAGATAGCGCCGGGCATGGTGCGGTCGGAGGGTTTCGCGCTGACCCGGTTCGACGGGGATCGGGCCAAGGCCGACGCCGTGTATGCCGGTGTGGCCCAGCCGCTGACGTCCGAGGACATCGCTGAGTGTGTGGCGTGGGTCGCGACCCGGCCCCCTCACGTCAACATCGACCGGATGATCGTGCGTCCTCGTGCGCAGGCGGCAAACCACAAGGTCCACCGCGTCCTGGGGTAGGGGTGGTCAGTAGTAGTAGGGGAATGGTGACCAGTCGGGGTCGCGCTTCTCCAGGAAGGAATCCCGTCCCTCGACCGCCTCGTCGGTCATATAGGCCAGTCGCGTCGCTTCACCAGCGAACACCTGCTGGCCCATCAGGCCGTCGTCGGTCAGGTTGAACGCGAACTTGAGCATGCGCTGGGCGGTGGGGCTCTTGCCGTTGATCTCCCTGGCCATCTGCAGCGCTTCAGCCTCGAGGTCGGCGTGGTCGGCGACGATGTTGACTGCGCCCATCCGATGCATGTCCTGCGCAGAGTACGTGCGTCCCAGGAAGAAGATCTCCCGGGCGAGCTTCTGTCCGACCATCTTGGCCAGGTAGGCCGAACCATAGCCCGCGTCGAACGAGCCCACGTCGGCGTCGGTCTGCTTGAACTTCGCGTGTTCGCGGCTGGCGATGGTCAGGTCACACACGACGTGCAGGGAGTGGCCGCCGCCTGCCGCCCAGCCGTTGACCACGGCGATGACCACCTTGGGCATCGTGCGGATGAGACGCTGAACCTCCAGGATGTGCAGACGCCCGCCCTGCGCCGAAACCCGTGCGGTGTCAACGGTGTCCACGGTCTCGCCGTCGGCGTACTGATAGCCGCTGCGTCCCCGGATCCGCTGGTCTCCGCCGGAGCAGAAAGCACGGCCGCCGTCTTTCGAGCTGGGGCCGTTGCCGGTCAGCAGCACGGTGCCGATGTCGGGGGACATCCGCGCGTGGTCCAGGACGCGATACAGCTCGTCTACCGTGTGCGGGCGGAAGGCGTTGCGCACCTCGGGGCGGTTGAACGCGATGCGCACCGCGCCGGTCGCTCTGGCTCGGTGGTAGGTGATGTCGGTCAGGTCGAAACCGTCTACGACGGTCCACGCGGCCGGGTCAAAGGTCTCGCTTACGCTCTGTTCGCTCACGTCAGCGAGAATATGCCGCATGACGTCCCCGCTGGTGCCCGACCTGGCAGAACTGCTCGACACGCTGTCTGTGGTACAGATCCCGATGCGGGTCAGATTCAGGGGCGTGACGATGCGAGAGTCGGTGCTGATCCGCGGTCCCAAGGGTTGGGGCGAGTTCGCGCCCTTCCCGGAGTACGACGACCTCGAGTCCTCTCGCTGGCTCGCGGCCGCCTTCGAGGCCGGCTGGGTGGGGTGGCCGGACCCCGTTCGTGGGTCGGTGCCGGTGAACGCAACGGTGCCTGCTGTCCCTGCCGATCAGGTCGCCGGCATCCTGGCGCGGTATGACGGGTGCACGACGGTCAAGGTCAAGGTCGCCGAGCTGGGCCAACAGCCGGGCGACGAGATCGACCGGGTGGCCGCGGTCAGAGACGTGATGGGCCCGGGTGCACGGATCCGGGTGGATGCCAATGGAGGCTGGAGCGTCACTGAGGCGGTCGGCGCCCTGCGCAGGCTTGCCGCATACGGGCTGGAGTATGCGGAGCAGCCGTGTGCCACGGTCGAAGAGCTGGCGTCGCTGCGAGTTGCCTTGGCACACAACGGTATTGATGTCATGGTGGCGGCTGACGAGTCGATCCGGCGAGCCTCCGACCCGATGCGGGTGGTTCGCGAGGAGGCGGCAGACATCATCGTGGTCAAGGTAGCGCCACTGGGGGGAGTGCGGTCGGCGCTCGCAATCGCGCAGGAGTGTGGGCTCCCGTCGGTCGTCTCCAGTGCACTGGAGACCAGCGTGGGCATCCGCGCAGGGCTCGCCCTGGCGGCTGCCCTGCCCGAGCTGCCGTTTGCCTGCGGACTCAGCACGGTCGAGCTGATGGCCGGTGACGTCACGCAGGACTCGCTCGTCCCGGATGCCGGATCGATCGTGTTGCGCGACCTCACGCTCGATCCGGGCCTTCTCGACCGGTGGCAGGCGCCGGCCGGCCGCCAGCAGTGGTGGCGCGAGCGGGTTGCCCGCTGCCACGGCCTGGTCAGGCGGGACGGACGACGAGACATACCTGCTGGTTCTTCACCCGAGTGAGCACCAGCGTCATCTCGACCGACCCGGACAGTCGCAGCTGGCGACGCAGCTCGTCGGCATCCAGCACCACCCCACGCTTCTTGATCGTCACGCGACCGACGCCGCGTTCACGCAGCCACGCGCGCAGCGCCTTGACGTTCAACGGCATGGACTCGTCCACGGCAAAGCGTCGGGCATAGCCGACGTCGACACATCTGTCCGAGGTCACGTAACCGACGCCGGAGTCCAGCTCGAAGCCGTCCACCACCGACGTCAGCGCCCCAGTCAGTCCGGCCCGGATCACGGCCCGGTCGGGTTCGTACAGCCAGGCGCCGATCTGACTCAGTGATGACGCCACCGGAGCAGCACCCCCGGCTCCTTCCGCATCCGACTCACGCACGGTCCAAGACCGTCCCTGCGAGCCGATCACCAAGGCCGAGCGCCCGACATGGCTGACCAGGGGGCCCCACCAGATCGCACACTCCAGCACTTCGCCGGCCAGCGATGTCCACTGGGCCTCGGTGCCGGCCGGGATCGCCCCGTGCGGGAACGACGGCGAGAGCTTGGCCCCGGTGGCCGGCAGCGACTGGGCGATGGACTGCACCATGGACCACGTGGGCGAGATGGCGTCCAGCTTGAACACCCGCCGGGTCTTGCCGCGTGCGTCGGTGACACCCGGGGTACGCCGGGCCGGGTCGAGCCAGGCGCCGGTGTGCCGTGCGCCCTCCCCGCTCGGCAGCTGGGTTCCCTCGGCGGTCCCGATGAACGCCGAGGCCCCGGGCCAGTGCCGCAGGTTGACCCCGGCCAGCGTGGCGGTCACCTCGTCGGCGTCGATGGCAGTCACCTGGAGGTCCAGCCCCGCGATGGCCATGGCATCGGCGCCGATACCACAGCCGAGGTCGAACACCTGTTCAATCCCGGCCCCGCGGAACCGTTGCGCATGGCGGGCCGCGATCTCAAGCCTCGTGGCCTGTTCCAGACCGTCGGCGGTGAACAACATCCCGTCGGCGAACTCCCCGAACTTCTCGTGGCCCTTGGCCCGCAGCCGGGACTGTGTCAGAGCCGCCGCGATCAGGTCTGCGTCGAACCCGGCCAGGCGAAGCCCTTCGCCCAGGGACAGGGAAGCGGACTCGTCATATGGGGGAAGTGACTGCAGCAGACCCCAGCCTTCGCCGGAGACCAGCTTCGTCACGGCGTCGAGGTCCATGACAGACATTCTCCACCATCGGGGGTTTTGCAGCGTCGCAGCGGCTCGTTCGTGACCCGTCGCGAGGCCATATCTGGCACTCGAGTTGACCGAGTGCTAACCGGCAACCTACATTCTGATTAGCACTCGTCATGTGCAAGTGCTAACCGCGTGCAATGAGCAGGTCGACCCCGCGACGGAGGCCGGCGCATCAATCGCCTGATAGATCGCACCACAGATCGCACTCAGCGTTCTTTCCTGTCCATCTTCGACATTCCCGAAGGGGAGGTCACACGTGTCGGTTTCCATCAAGCCCCTCGAAGACCGCATCGTCGTCAAGTCCAGCGAGGCCGAGCAGACCACTGCGTCCGGTCTCGTGATCCCGGACACCGCCAAGGAGAAGCCCCAGGAGGGCGAAGTCCTGGCGATCGGTCCCGGCCGCATCGACGACAACGGCAACCGCGTTCCACTTGACGTCGCCGTTGGCGACAAGGTCATCTACAGCAAGTACGGCGGCACCGAGGTCAAGTACGACGGCGAGGAGTACCTCATCCTGTCCGCTCGTGACGTCCTCGCGATCGTCACCCGCTGATTCTCAGCCCGCGCGTATGACGCGCCCCGGCGGCGGGCCTTCAACAGGTCCGTCCCGGGGCACCGTCATCCACCCGGGCACAGTCCGCAATCCTTAGAAGACGGCATGCCAGTCCGTATGCCGACCCGTGCCTTTGGCAATTGCCCAGGCAGCACCCCCAAGAACCGATAGTAGTTAGGGAAGGCTCATGGCCAAGACGCTGGAATTCGATGACGCGGCGCGCAAGTCGCTCGAGCGTGGCGTGGACAAGCTCGCCAACGCCGTCAAGGTGACGCTCGGCCCAAAGGGTCGCAACGTCGTTATTGACAAGCAGTGGGGCGCCCCGACCATCACCAACGACGGCGTGACGATCGCCCGTGAGGTGGAGCTCGAGGACTCCTACGAGAACCTCGGCGCGCAGCTCGCCAAGGAGGTCGCCACCAAGACCAACGACGTGGCCGGTGACGGTACGACCACCGCGACCGTGCTGGCTCAGGCCATGGTCAAGGAAGGCCTGCGCAACGTTGCCGCCGGCGCCGCTCCGTCCTCGCTCAAGCGCGGCATCGACGCTGCCGTCGAGGCCGTCAATGCTCGTCTGCTCGAAGCCGCACGAGAGGTCGAGGGCAAGGAAGAGATCGCCCAGGTCGCTGCGCTGTCGGCACAGGACCCGATCATCGGTGGCCTGATCGCCGAGGCGTTCGACAAGGTCGGCAAGGACGGCGTCATTACGGTCGAGGAGTCCCAGACCGCGATCACCGAACTCGAGTTCACCGAGGGCATGCAGTTCGACAAGGGCTACCTCTCGCCCTACTTCGTGACCGACCCCGAGCGCATGGAGGCTGTCCTGGAGGACGCCTACGTGCTGATCACCCAGGGCAAGATCTCGGCCGTTGCCGACATCCTCCCGATCCTTGACCAGGTCGCGCAGGCCAAGAAGTCCCTGCTGATCATCTCCGAGGACGTTGATGGCGAAGCGTTGTCCACCCTGGTGGTCAACAGGATTCGCGAGATCCTCAAGGTTGTTGCCGTCAAGGCTCCGGGCTTCGGCGACCGCCGCAAGGCGATGCTGCAGGACCTCGCGGTGCTCACTGGCAGCTCGGTCATCAGCGCAGAGGTGGGCCTCAAGCTCGACTCGACCAAGCTCGAGGACCTGGGCACCGCACGCCGCATCGTGGTCACCAAGGACAACACGACCATCGTTGACGGTGCCGGTGACAAGGACGAGCTTGCCGGTCGGGTCCACCAGATCAAGAGCGAGATCGAGCGAACCGACTCGGACTGGGATCGTGAGAAGCTCCAGGAGCGCCTCGCCAAGCTGTCCGGCGGTGTCTGCGTGATCAAGGTCGGCGCGCACACCGAGGTTGAGCTCAAGGAGAAGAAGCACCGTATCGAGGACGCCATCTCGGCAACTCGTGCGGCCATTGAAGAGGGCATCGTCGCCGGTGGCGGCTCGGCTCTCGTTCACGCCGTCTCGGTGCTGGACGACCTCGATCTGGATGGTGACGAGGCGACGGGCGCGAACATCGTGCGCAAGGCGGCAGCCGAGCCGCTGCGCTGGATCGCCGAGAACGCAGGCCTCGAGGGCTACGTCGCGGTGTCCAAGGTGGCCGAGCTGGAGGCCGGCAACGGCCTCAACGCGGAGACCGGCGAGTACGGCGACCTGATCAAGGCTGGAATCATCGACCCGGTCAAGGTCACCCGTTCGGCGCTGCGCAACGCTGCATCGATCGCCTCCATGATCCTGACGACGAACACGCTCGTCGTCGAGAAGAAGGTCCAGGAGGAGCCGGCCGACGGCGGCCAGGGTCACGGTCACGGTCACTGACCCACCCCTGAAACACGACGAAGGCCGCAACCCCGGAGGTTGCGGCCTTCGCTGTCGTCGGGCACCGGTGGCCCGGCGATGGTTTGGTGGTCGTCCAGAGATGGTCAGGCTGAGGTGACCCGGATCTGTGTCTCGCCCACGCTGACCGACGAGCCGGGCCGGACCTGGCGCCCGCGCCGGCGATCGACCTCGCCGTCCACGCTCACCTTGCCGTCCTCGATCAGAGTCCTGGCCTGCGCGCCGTCATCCACGACCCCGGCCAGTTTCAGCAGCTGACCGAGCCGGATCATCTCGCCGGTGATGGCGACGTCGATGGCATTGCTCACTCGGTTGATGTCAGCGTGTTGATGTCATGGCTTGGCTGGACGTCATTGGCCTGGATGATATGGCTCAGCTCGCGGCCGGGAAGACCGGCGAGGGCAGATACGACGCCTCACGTTCATACTCGGTCATGGCGCCCCACACGCCGTACGGCTCACGTACGTGTAGCGCGTGCTCACGACAGTTCTGCAGGACCGGGCAGCCCAGGCACACGGCTTTGGCGGCACTGTCCCGGCGGCGACGCGCCGGCCCTCGTTCACCCTCGGGGTGGAAGAAGACGTCCGGATTCTCACGCCGGCAAGCGCCGTCCAGCTGCCATTGCCACAGATCTGCGACTGGCCCGGGTAAGCGGGATACGGTGGCCAATGGGTGTCTCCTTCGATGATCCGGCATGCTGCCGGTTCGCGGAGTCGTCCCAGGGGGAGTATTGAGTACTAATGAGGCCTTGGCCCGCGCAGTGCGGACGCTACCCGGGTATTGGGGTGTGAAACAAGGGTCCTGCGGGGTGACTTGGGCGATAGAGCGCGACAAGCGGCACGTCCGCCAACGCCCCGTGCCTGCCGTAGAATCGGAAAATGAGTTTACCGGCCGCCTGGGAGACCGCGGTTCCTGCCCCTTTTGCCGCACCGTTTGCTGCCCTTGGTCTCACCTTTGATGACGTGCTGCTGCTGCCCGGAGCCACCGAAGTCATCCCCAGTGAGGCCGACACGTCGGCCCGGCTGTCCCGCAACATCTCCCTGAAGCTGCCGCTGGTCTCTGCTGCGATGGACACGGTCACCGAGGCGCGGATGGCGATCGCCATGGCCCGCCAGGGCGGCATGGGCATCCTGCATCGCAACCTCTCCATTGAGGACCAGGCCCGGCAGGTGGATCTGGTGAAGCGCTCGGAGTCCGGCATGGTCTCGGACCCGGTCACCACTACTGGGGATGCAACGCTGGCCGAAGTCGATGAGGCGTGCGGGCGGTTCCACATCTCAGGTCTGCCCGTCATCGACGACGCTGGCGTTCTGATCGGCATCATCACCAATCGCGACCTGCGCTTCGAGACGGACTTCAGCCGTCCTGCCTCCGAGGTCATGACCCCGATGCCGCTGGTCACCGCACGCGTGGGAGTGGACAAGATCGAGGCACTGGCGCTGCTGGCGCGCAACAAGATCGAGAAGCTTCCGCTGGTCGATGAGGCCGGGCGGCTCAAGGGTCTGTTCACGATCAAGGACTTCGTCAAGACCGAGCAGTACCCGATGGCCACCAAGGACAGTTCGGGGCGCCTGCGGGTCGGGGCTGCCATCGGGTTCTTCGACGACGCGTGGAAGCGAGCGATGGCGCTGGTCGACGCGGGCGTGGACCTGCTGATCGTTGACACCGCCAACGGACACGCCAGGGGCGTCACCGACATGATCCGCAGGCTCAAGTCCGAACCTGCGGTGGCCCACGTCGACATCGTCGGAGGCAACGTGGCCACCCGGGCGGGTGCTCAGGCGCTGGTCGACGCCGGCGCCGATGGCATCAAGGTGGGTGTGGGTCCCGGCTCGATCTGCACAACCCGCGTCGTGGCCGGCGTCGGCGTCCCGCAGGTCACTGCCATCTACGAGGCTGCGCTCGCGTGCAAGGCCGCTGGGGTCCCGGTCATCGGTGACGGCGGTCTGCAGTACTCCGGTGACATCGCCAAGGCGCTCGTGGCCGGTGCCGACACCGTGATGCTCGGCTCACTGCTGGCCGGCTGCGAAGAGAGCCCGGGTGAGCTGGTCTTCATCAACGGCAAGCAGTTCAAGAGCTATCGCGGCATGGGTTCCCTCGGCGCCATGCAGTCGCGCGGCCGTGGCAAGTCATACTCCAAGGACCGCTACTTCCAGGGTGACGTCACCGATGACGACAAGGTGGTGCCCGAGGGTATCGAGGGTCAGGTGCCCTACCGCGGCCCGCTCGCGGCCGTGGCATACCAGCTGATCGGGGGCCTGCGTCAGTCCATGTTCTACGTGGGCGCTCCTTCGATCCCAGAGCTGCAGGCCCGCGGGAAGTTCATTCGGATCACGCCGGCCGGGCTCAAGGAGAGCCACCCGCACGACATCCAGATGACCGTTGAAGCGCCCAACTACAGCCAGCGTTGACGGCGCCCCGGCCATGGCCTGGACGGGCCGCTAGCCTTGGCCCGTGAACCAGATCGAGATCGGGCGTGGCAAACGAGGTCGCCGGGCATATTCCTTCGATGACATTGCGGTGGTGCCCTCACGGCGCACCCGCGATCCGGAGGAGGTGTCGGTCGCCTGGCAGATCGACGCCTACCACTTCGACCTTCCGGTGATAGCGGCGCCGATGGACTCGGTGATGTCCCCCGAGAGCGCCATCGCCTTCGGCAAGCTCGGCGGGCTGCCGGTGCTCGACCTCGAGGGCCTGTGGACGCGCTATGACGACCCGACGTTCCTGCTGGCCGAGATTGCCTCGCTCGACCCCTCCTCTGCGACGGTCCGGCTGCAGCAGATCTACGCCGAGCCGATCAAGCCGGCGCTAATTACCGAGCGACTGCGTCAGGTGCGCGAGGCAGGCATCACCGTGGCCGGCGCACTCTCGCCGCAGCGGACCCAGGAGTTCTGGGAGACCGTTGTCGCCGCCGGCTGCGACCTCTTTGTCATTCGTGGCACGACCGTCTCGGCTGAACACGTCTCGAGCCGGGCGGAGCCCCTGAACCTCAAACGCTTCATCTACGAGCTCGATGTCCCGGTCATCGTCGGCGGCGCCTCGTCCTACACGGCGGCGCTGCACCTCATGCGCACCGGTGCAGCCGGGGTGCTCGTCGGATTTGGCGGCGGCGCTGCACACACGACGCGACTCACTCTGGGAATTCATGCGCCGATGGCGTCAGCGATCGCCGACGTGGCGGCAGCCCGGCGGGACTACATGGATGAGTCCGGTGGTCGCTACGTGCACGTCATCGCCGACGGTGGCGTGGGACGCAGCGGTGAGATCGTCAAGGCCATCGCCTGTGGCGCTGATGCGGTGATGCTCGGGGCGGCGCTCGCACGGGCGACTGACGCTCCGGGGCGGGGTTTCCACTGGGGCTCCGAGGCGCACCACCCGCTCCTGCCGCGCGGTGAGCGGGTCGAGGTCGGGGCACTGGCATCGCTCGAAGAGATCATGCTGGGTCCGGGCCGGATGGCCGATGGCACGACCAACCTCATCGGAGCGCTGCGACACGCCATGGCCACGACGGGCTACTCCGACCTCAAGGAGTTCCAGCGCGTCGAGGTCGTCGTAGCCCCCTACCAGCGAAGCTGAAGGACCTGCCAGATGCGATCTACAACCACGGCGGCGCTCTCACCGCAGGACCGCTCCCGGGCTCTGTCGGCGATGCAGGAGGACGAGCTCGACCTCTTGATCGTGGGCGGCGGGGTGGTGGGCGCTGGAGCTGCCCTTGACGCCGTGACGCGTGGCCTGTCGGTCGGGATCCTGGAGGCCCGCGACTGGGCCTCGGGCACGTCGAGCCGTTCCAGCAAGCTGATCCACGGCGGTCTGCGCTACCTGGAGATGTTCGACTTCCGGCTTGTCCGCGAGGCGCTCAAGGAGCGAGGCCTGATGTTGCAGCGTCTTGCCCCGCACCTGGTACGCCCGGTCCCGTTCGTCTACCCGCTGACCCATCACGGCTGGGAACGGTTGTACGTCGGAGCCGGACTGAGGCTGTACGACGCTCTCGCGACGCTCTCGAGCACCGCGAGCGGCGTCCCTCGTCACAAGCACCTCACCAAGCGTCAGGCGCTGCACCTGGTGCCGAGCATGCGCAAGGACGCACTGGTCGGCGCCGTCAAGTACTACGACGCCCAGGTCGACGACGCCCGCCATACGATGTTCCTGGTTCGCACCGCCGTGGCGTACGGCGCCCTGGCCGCGAACCGTTCTCGTGTCACGGGTTTCATCCGCCAGGGCGAACGTGTTACCGGGGTGCGGGTCCGCGATCTCGAAACGGGTCAGGACCTCGAGATCCGCGCCAGGCAGGTCCTCAACGCCACCGGCGTCTGGACTGACGAGACCCAGTCGCTGGTGGGCGAGCGCGGACAGTTCAGGGTCCGGGCCAGCAAGGGCATCCACCTGGTCGTGCCGCGTGACCGGATCCAGTCCCAGAGCGGTCTGATCCTGCGCACGCCGACCTCCGTGCTTTTCGTCATACCGTGGGGCCGGCACTGGATCATCGGGACGACCGACACCGACTGGTCGCTGGACAAGGCGCACCCCGCAGCCAGCAGCAGCGACATCGACTACATTCTGCGGCACGTCAACAAGGCGCTGGTCACACCGCTGACGCGTGAGGACGTCGAGGGCGTGTATGCCGGGCTTCGCCCACTGCTCGCCGGCGAGAGCGAGACGACTTCGGCCTTGTCGCGTGAGCACGTCGTTGGGCACCCGACCCCCGGGCTGGTGGTCGTGGCCGGTGGCAAGTACACGACATACCGCGTGATGGCAGCCGATGCGGTCGACGAGGTCGCTCGCGGACTGGACGGTCGGGTGCCGGCTTCGTGCACCCAGCGGATCCCCTTGCTGGGCGCCGAGGGCTATGACGCGGCGTGGAACGCCCGTCATCGCACCGCGACCCGTTACGGCATTCACGTGGCGTGGGTCGAGCACCTGCTGCAGCGGTACGGGTCCCTGGCCACCGAGGTGCTCGACCTGTGCGATGCCGATCCTGTTCTGGCAGAGGCGCTTTCGGGTGCCGATGACTATCTGGCCGCCGAGGTCGTCTACGCGGCCAGCCACGAAGGTGCCCGCCACCTGGATGACGTGCTGACCCGTCGTACCCGGATCTCGATCGAGACCTGGGACCGGGGAGTCTCGGCGGCAGGTCCGGCCGCAGCCCTGTTGGCAACAGTCCTCGGCTGGAGCGAGCAGCAGCAGACCAAGGAGATTGAGCATTATCTCGCCAGGGTCGAGGCCGAACGGGCATCCCAGCAACAGCCCGACGACGAGAGCGCTGACAGCGCGCGCATGCGCGCCTCTGAGATCGTTCCGCTCGCCTGAATCCTGGCCGACCCGGTCCCCTTTCCCGCCTGAGTTCTCCCCTGAGACTAGGTGATTCGGGCCAATTGGGTGACAGAAGTGCGTTCGCGCCATACCCTGACATCCATGACTTCGGACGTTATCGCCGATCCCGAAAGAGATTCCACGGCGACCTACGCTGTCGACCCCGGGCTTGCCCGCCGCCTCACCGCGCGCGTGGTGTGCGCACCCCGGCCGAAGACGGTGCTCACCCATACGCCGATGACCGGCGCCCCCCTCGCGTCGCTGCCCCAGTCGGTGCCAGCCGACATCAAGGTGGCCTACACGAGCGCCCGGGCCGCGCAGCGCTTCTGGTCCCGGACGCCGATGCAGCACCGAGCCCGGATCTTCCTGCGGTTCCACGACCTGGTGCTGGCGCAGCAGGAGCAGCTACTCGACCTCATCCAGCTCGAGTCCGGCAAGGCGCGGCTGCAGGCCTTCGAGGAGGTGGCTGACACGGCAAACGTGAGCCGTCACTATGCTCGCCGCGCGGCGGGGTATCTGCGGCCGCACCGTCGTTTGGGGGTCTTCCCGCTTTTCAGCCAGGCAGTTGAGTTGCGCCATCCCAAGGGTGTCGTGGGAATTGTCGCCCCATGGAACTACCCGCTGTCGTTGTCGGTCACTGACGCGATCCCGGCGCTGTTGGCCGGAAACGCGGTGGTTCTGCGGCCCGACAACCAGAGTGCCCTGACGGCTTTGGCGGCCGTCGCTCTGCTCGACGAGGCAGGGTTGCCCGAGGGGATGCTTCAGGTCGTGCTCGGCGACGGCGCCACAGTCGGTAGCGCGGTCCTGGACAACGCCGACTATGTCTGTTTCACGGGGTCAACCTCGACCGGGCGCATGGTGGCCCAGAAGGCCGGCGGGCGTCTGGTCGGCGCCTCCCTCGAGCTCGGAGGAAAGAACGCCATGTACGTGGCGCACGACGCCAACATCACCAAGGCCGTCCAGGGGGCGCAGCGGGCGTGCTTTTCATCGGCTGGACAGCTCTGCATGACGATCGAGCGGCTGCTCCTGCACCAGAGCATCGCCGATGACTTCCTGGAGGCCTTCGTCGCCGCGACACGCTCCATGCGGCTGACGCCGGACCTGGCCTACAACGCGGATATGGGCTCGCTCGGGTCGGCCGCTCAGCTCGAGCGGGTCAGCGCCCATGTCGAGGACGCCCGTTCCAAAGGTGCGCAGGTCCTGGCCGGCGGTCGGGCTCGGCCAGAGATCGGACCGTACTTCTACGAACCCACCATCCTCACCGGAGTGACCGCTGCCATGGCCTGTCGCGACGACGAGACGTTTGGGCCCGTCGTTTCCGTCTACCGGGTGGGCAGCGACGACGAGGCCATCCTGCAGGCCAACGACAGCGACTTCGGCCTCAATGCCTCGGTGTGGACTCGCGACGTCGCACGCGGCCGGCAGATCGCTCGGGCGATCAAGGCAGGCACCGTCAACATCAACGAAGGCTACGCCGCGGCCTGGGGCAGTGTTGGGGCTCCGATGGGCGGCATGAACAGTTCCGGCCTCTCGCGCCGCCACGGCAGCGAAGGCATCACCAAGTACACGGAGTCCCAGAATGTCACCGCCCAGCACGTCATCGGATTCGCCGCACCGTTCGGGATCTCCGACGAGCGGTGGGCCAAGACCCTCACCGCCGCTTTCGGCGTCCTAAAGCGACTTGGAGTGCGGTGATGGCGGTGCCACTGACGGCGATGACGACGGGAAAAGGGGACGGCAGCACGTACGACTATGACGTGGTGGTGGTCGGCTCGGGGTTCGGTGGGTCGGTCGCGGCCCTGCGGCTCTCAGAGAAGGGCTATCGCGTCCACATCATCGAGTCCGGCCGCCGGTTCGCCGATGAAGACTTCGCCAAGACCTCGTGGAACCTGCGTCGCTACCTGTGGGCTCCACGGCTGAAGCTCTTCGGTGTTCAGCGGATCCATCGCCTGCCCGACGTGATGATCCTGGCCGGTGCCGGGGTTGGCGGGGGCAGCCTTAACTACGCCAACACCTTGTATGTCCCGCCTGCGCCGTTCTTCCAGGACCCGCAGTGGGCCCACATCACCGATTGGCAGTCCGAGTTGGCCCCGCATTACGAGACGGCTTCGCGGATGCTGGGCGTGGTCACGAACCCCTGCGACGGCCCGGTCGAGCAGATCATGCGCCAGACGGCTGATGACCTCGGCGTGGGCGCAACCTTCCGCAAGACACCCGTTGGCGTCTTCTTCGGCAAGCCCGGCGAACGGGTCGCGGACCCGTACTTCGGCGGCGCCGGCCCCGAGCGCACCGGCTGCACGCAGTGCGGCAACTGCATGGTCGGCTGCCGCGTCGGAGCCAAAAACACCCTCGTGAAGAACTATCTCGCCCTCGCCGAAGGCCTCGGCGCCACGATCGAGCCGCTGCGCACGGTGGTCGCCGTCGAGCCGATCGACGATGGCAGCCGCGGCGCCGGATACCGGGTGACCACCGAGGCGACGGGGGCCTGGGTTCGCAAGGGACGCCATACCGTCACCGCGTCGCAGGTGGTGTTCGCGGCGGGTGCCTGGGGGACCCAGCGACTGCTGCAGCGGATGTCGTATGACGGGCTGCTGGGTGATCTCTCGCCAGCGCTCGGTGAGCTGACCCGGACCAACTCCGAGGCGCTGGGCGGTGCGATGACTGTGCGCGTACCACGTGACGTCGACCTCACCAAGGGAGTGGCGATCACCTCCTCTTTCCACGTCGACCCGCAGACACACGTCGAGAACGTGAGGTACGGCAAAGGGTCCAACGCCATGGGGCTACTCGCCACGATCCTGGTTGAGGGTGGGGGATCCATGCCACGACCGGTTCGCTTTCTCGCACAGTCGATCCGCCACCCCATGGTCTTCCTTCGTGCGGTCTCGGTCCGGCGCTGGAGCGAGCGCACCATCATTGGCCTGGTCATGCAGTCCAGCGACAATTCCCTCACCGTCTCGGCCAGGCGCCGCCTGCTGGGTGGGGTCGGCCTCACCTCGAAGCAGGGACATGGCGCGCCCAACCCGACCTGGATCCCCAGCGGGCACCGGGCTCTTCGTCAGCTGGCGATGCGGCTTCAGGAGCGGGCCGGGGTCCGGTCCATGGCGGGCGGCTCGCTTGGCGAGATCGTGGACATCCCGATGACGGCCCACTATCTCGGCGGCGCGGTCATCAGCGACGACCCGGCCAAGGGTGTGGTGGACCCGTGGCACCGGGTCTGGGGATACCCGGGGCTGCACATCGTCGACGGGTCCTCGGTCTCGGCGAACCTCGGGGTCAACCCGTCGCTCACCATCACGGCGCAGGCCGAGCGGGCCATGTCCTTCTGGCCGAACCGCCAAGGTCAGGATCCACGCCCGGCCCAGGGGGCGGCATACGAGCTTCTGGGGGCAGTTTCCCCCAGCCGAGGGCGCATCGCGTCGCCGGGACCAGTTGCCCTCGCCTGACCTTGTCACGCGTGAGCCCACAGCTGGATGCGAAAGAAGCCTGGGTGAATTAGCCTAAGGCGGTGCTGCGGACTGCGTTGAAGCCTCGATGGGTGGGGCTCTTTGCGATTGTGGCCGCCGTGATGTTCACGTTTGGGGTCCTTGGGCTCTGGCAGCTCAACGTCGCCCGCGACAAGGGTCGTGCAGATCAGGTCCGTGCAGCGCCGACGCGTGCGGTCGCCGACCTTGCCTCGGTTCTGACCCCACACGACCCCTTCCCGGGCGACGGCACGGGCCGCCGGATCACGACGAGGGGCAGGTATGACGGGTCCGGGCAGGTCCTCGTGACGCCGCGCCGGCTTCGGGGCGCGCCGGGATACTGGGTTGTGACACCGTTCGTCGTGCGGTCCAGTGGCGCCCGGATCGCCGTGGTGCGGGGATTCGTCACGGATCCCAGACAGGCGCTCGTGCCCGCCACCACTGAGATCAGCCTGTCCGGGACCTTGGCGCAGGGGGAGTCGCCAACGGGTGACACTGCTCTGGCGGCCCCCAAGCTGCCTGCAGGGCAGATGGCCGTTCTGGACCTGTCCCTCCTGGTCAATCGCTGGCCCGGCACGCTGTACAACGCCTTCGTCTTTGCCACTGCCGAGCAGCCGGACGTGACGTCACTGGCGTCTCCAGCCGTGCAGCGGGTCCCCCCACCACCGCTGGTGGGCGGCGGGCTCTCCTGGCGCAACGCGGCATACGCTCTGCAGTGGTGGGTATTCGCCCTCTTCGCCGCATACATGTGGTGGAGGATGGTCCGCGACGACTACGAGGACAGCCGACACAACGACACCCACACCCACACCCACACCTACACCCACACCCACGACAACAGGCCGCTAGCGCCCGTGGGTGAAACAGGAAAGGCAACGAATGTCTGAGCAGGTTCGTCCGATAAGCGATGTGGCCGCCGCACGCAAAGCCCTGCAGTTCTTCAAAGTCATGGCGATCACAGCGGGCTGCGCCCTGTTCGTGCTCATCGCGATCATTGTGATCAACGGGGGTTTCGGCAGGGGTGGGCCGTCCGCCGTCTGGAGCCCGATTCACGGCGCCATCTTCTTCGTATTCGTCCTCTCCATCGCCAACCTCGGTTTCAAGGTGGGGTGGGGCTTGCCGCGCATGATCCTGACCATGATGTCCGGATTCGTCCCCGTGCTGCCTTTCATCGTCGAGGGCAGGGTCGCGCGCGAGGTCGAGGCCCAACTTGACGCGCAGGATGCACCGGTAGCCTTGCCCAGTGACTGAAGCCCTCCCTGAACTGTCTGCCCGGCCGGTGCTCGTTGTCGACTTCGGGGCGCAGTATGCCCAGTTGATCGCCCGCCGGGTGCGTGAGGCCAATGTCTACAGCGAGGTCGTGCCGCACACGATGCCGGTGGCCGCCATGCTGGCCAAGAACCCTGCCGCCGTGATCCTCTCCGGTGGCCCGTCGTCGGTCTATGCCGAGGGCGCGCCGACCCTGGATGTCGCGCTGCTGACAGCAGGGGTTCCGGTGTTCGGCATGTGCTACGGGTTCCAGGCGATGGTTCAGGCCCTGGGCGGAACTGTTGTGCACACCGGTCTCGGCGAGTATGGCTCCACGCAGGCGACGGTCTTCGACCTCTCCTCGACGCTGTTCAACGGTCAGGTCGCCGAGCAGTCGGTGTGGATGTCCCACGGCGACTCGGTCACGGCTGTGCCGGCCGGAATGAAGGTCACCGCATCGAGTGCGGGTGCGCCGGTCGCTGCCTTCGAGGACGATGAGCGCCGGTTGTATGGCGTGCAGTGGCACCCCGAGGTCATCCATTCCACCTATGGCCAGCGGGTACTGGAGAACTTCCTGATCCGCGGGGCCGGTCTGGCTGCGGACTGGACGGCGTCCAACGTCGTCGAGGACCAGGTGACGGCGGTCCGCGAGCAGATCGGCACAGGCCGGGTGCTCTGTGCGCTCTCCGGCGGGGTGGACTCCTCGGTAGCCGCTGCTCTGGTGCAACGTGCGGTCGGCGACCAGCTGACCTGCGTGTTCGTCGACCACGGACTGCTGCGCTCCGGGGAGGCCGAGCAGGTCGAGGAAGAGTTCGTTGCCGCCACCGGGGTCTCGCTGGTTGTCGTCGATGCCCGCGACCAGTTCCTGACGGCGCTGGCCGGAGTCTCGGATCCTGAGCAGAAGCGCAAGATCATCGGCCGCGAGTTCATCCGCTGTTTCGAGCAGGCTGCACGCGATCTGGTCGGGTCGGCCGACGGGACGGGGCACCCCATCGAGTGGCTGGTTCAAGGCACGCTCTACCCCGATGTTGTGGAGTCTGGTGGTGGCACAGGCACCGCCAACATCAAGTCGCATCACAACGTGGGCGGGCTGCCGGACGATCTCCAGTTCAAGCTGATCGAGCCGTTGCGCATGTTGTTCAAGGACGAGGTGCGCCAGGTCGGTCTCGCCCTCGGCGTGCCAGAGGCGATCGTCTGGCGCCAGCCGTTCCCGGGTCCCGGCCTGGCCATCCGGATCGTCGGAGAGGTGACGGCCGAGCGGCTCTCGATCCTGCGCGCGGCCGATGCGATCGCCCGCGAGGAGCTGACCGCAGCCGGCCTCGACCGCGACATCTGGCAGTGCCCGGTGGTCTTGCTGGCCGACGTGCGATCCGTCGGTGTGCAGGGCGATGGCCGAAGCTACGGTCACCCGATCGTGTTGCGCCCGGTCTCCTCCGAGGACGCGATGACCGCAGACTGGACCAGAGTGCCGTATGACGTGCTGTCCAAGATCTCGACCCGGATCACCAATGAGGTCAGTGAGGTCAACCGCGTGGTGCTCGACGTGACGAGCAAGCCGCCGGGCACCATCGAGTGGGAGTGAGCCACCAGCTCTGACCTGCGGTCTTGGTCAGCCATCGACGCGGTTCTCGGACGGAAGGGCACATCACGTCTGCAGACGTAATATGCCAGAGTGCTGCGGGCGAGGCCATGCTTGCCGGACCAGATAGAAGGCATCATCATCGACAAAGCAGCACTGCGCGTCCCTGGCCTAGACCC
>DAITND010000011.1:0-30381 GCA_036834825.1 Dermatophilaceae bacterium | reverse complement strand
AGCGCGACGTGCCCATGGTGGTGGAGGTGGCGGGAATCGAACCCGCGTCCGCTGACGGTAAACCAGGACTTCTCCGGGTGCAGTGCGCTATGGATTTTCTCGGCCCCAGTGCTCGCACGCACACGTCCACTGACAGGCCCAGTCGTGTAAGAGTCCCGGGCAACCCCCACGACAAGGGCGCCCAGCAAGCTTTCTAGCTGACGCCAGGTACTAGGCCGAAAGCAAACCTAGGCTGACGGACTTCGGTGCTCGCTCAGGCGGCGAGGGCGAAGTCGGTGCGATTGGAATCGGCACCTATTAGTTTGCAAGGATCGTTAACGAGATAACCCTGCGTCCTCGACCCGCTTCTCCTGGAATGACGATCAACGTCGAAACCGATCACCCCCATGGGGTGGCACACGTCGCACTGTTCACTTGTCAACACCGACCTGACGGTCAGTCTTATCTCAGCCTATCCGTCCAACCCGGTGGCCTGCGAATTCATTCCGGAATGAACTAAGCAAGCGCTCCGTTACCCGACTGGCGCCTTCCGACACGGACCGTGCCACACGACGACCCCAAGGACGGCCCTGATGACGACTAGCAACGAATGGCAGCTCACCCGTCGTCCCGAGGGAGTCCCCGTCGACGAGGACTTCGCCCTCGTCGAGGTCGAGCTCCCGGCACCATCCACCGGAGAGATCCTGGTCCGCAACACCTTCCTGTCGGTCGACCCCTACATGCGTGGCCGGATGAGCGACGCGAAGTCCTACGTCCCACCGTTCCAGCTCGATCAGCCGATGGACGGCGCCGCGGTCGGAACCGTCCAACAGGTGGGAACGGACACCGTGGACAGCAACGGCGCCCCGATTGCCGTTGGCGACACGGTGGCACACGCGCTGGGCTGGCGCACAGTCTCTCTGGTTCCGGCCAGGTCCACCCGCGTCCTGGACACCAGCCTTGCGCCGGCCCAGGCCTACCTCGGCGTTCTCGGTATGACGGGCCTGACCGCATACGCCGGTCTGCTCCGAATCGGTGAGCTCGCCGAAGGCGATCGCGTCTTCGTCTCTGCCGCAGCCGGAGCTGTCGGCTCGCTGGTGGGCCAGCTTGCCCGCCTCAAGGGTGCATCTTTCGTCGTCGGCAGCGCCGGAGGTCCCGAGAAGACCTCCTGGCTCCTGAACGAGGCCGGATTCGACTCGGCCGTCGACTACAAGGCCACACCGATCCGCAGGGGCCTTGCCGAGGCGGCGCCCGAGGGCATTGATGTCTATTTCGACAATGTCGGAGGCGACCATCTCGAAGCCGCCATCACGGCGCTACGCCCACGTGGTCGCGTCGCGATCTGCGGGATGATCTCGGTCTACAACAACACCGAGCCGGCCCCCGGTCCCCGAAACATGCCGCTCATCATCGGCAAGCGTCTGACCCTGCGGGGCTTCATCGTCTCCGACCACGCGGATCTTCGTCCACAGTTCGAGGCCGAGGTCGGGCAATGGCTGACCGACGGCAAGATCGTCTGGCGCGAGACCCTCGTTGATGGAATCGACAATGCTGTCAACGGCTTCCGAGATCTGATGGCTGGCGCCAACACCGGCAAGATGCTTATCCGCCTCTGATCTCGGCGAGCACGGCAACGACCGGCCGCGCACCCGACCACCCGTGATACGCGGTGGTCGGGTGTGCGTACCCCCGGTGCCATGTGTCCGCATGACAAGACTCGGGTTTCGCGCAATGGTCGCCTGCTTAGGCTGAAGCTGACCTGACCTCAGACGTCCAGCCCCCACCGGAGGCGCCGTGTTCCGCAAAGTACTCGTAGCCAACCGCGGTGAAATCGCCGTCCGCGCCTTCCGAGCGGCGACCGAGCTGGGTGCCCAGACCGTTGCCGTCTTTCCCCACGAAGATCGCAAGAGCGAACACGTGCTGAAGGCTGACGAGGCCTACGAGATCGGCGCAGCCGGACATCCTGTCCGCAACTACCTCGACGCCGCGGAGATCACCCGGGTTGCAATCGAGGCCGGAGCGGACGCCATCTACCCGGGCTACGGCTTCCTGTCCGAGAACCCCCTCTTGGCTGAGGCATGCGACGCCGCAGGCATTACCTTCGTCGGCCCGCCAGGAGACGTCCTGCACCTGACCGGCAACAAGACGCGCGCCATCGCAGCAGCCAAGGCCGCCGGACTGCCGACGCTGCGTGGCAGCGAGCCCAGCGATGACGTCGCCACCGTGCTCGCGTCCGCCGAGGCGGTCGGCTTCCCGATCTTCGTCAAGGCCGTGGCCGGGGGCGGTGGGCGCGGCATGCGCCGGGTCGAACGCCGCGAAAACCTCGAGGAGGCGCTACGTGCTGCGATGCGCGAGGCCCAGTCCGCCTTTGGCGACGCGACCGTGTTCCTGGAAGAGGCCGTGATTGACCCACGGCACATCGAGGTGCAGATCCTGGCGGACAAGGCAGGCAATGTCATCCATCTGTACGAGAGAGACTGCTCCGTCCAACGACGGCATCAGAAGGTCGTCGAAATCGCCCCGGCACCCAACCTTGACGCGTCCCTGCGTGATCAGATGTGCGCACACGCCGTGATGTTCGCCCGGGCCATCGGCTATGTCAATGCCGGAACCGTCGAGTTCCTGCTGTCTCCTGATGGCCGCTACGTCTTCATCGAGATGAACCCTCGTATCCAGGTCGAGCACACCATCACCGAGGAGGTCACCGACGTCGACCTCGTCACGGCACAGCTCCGGATCGCGTCCGGCGCGACACTGCCCGAGCTCGGACTGACCCAGGACAAGGTTCAGCTGCGCGGAGCCGCCATCCAATGCCGGATCACCACGGAGGACCCGACCAACGGCTTCCGTCCCGATACCGGACGGATCACCGTGTACCGCTCGGCGGGCGGCGCCGGGGTGCGACTTGACGGGGGCACGGTCTTCGTCGGTGCCGAGATCGGCGCCCATTTTGACTCGATGCTGGTCAAGGTGACCTGTCGCGGCACTGACTTCGCCACTGCGATCCGGCGCTCCCGTCGAGTGCTCGCCGAGTTCCGGATTCGTGGCGTCGCCACCAACATCCCATTCCTGCAGTCCCTGCTCGACGAGCCCGACTTCGTCACAGGTCGCCTGTCGACGTCGTTCATCGACGAACATCCCGGTCTACTCACCTCGCGTATCCCCGCCGATCGCGGCACCAAGCTGTTGACATATCTGGCAGAGGTGACGGTCAACAAGCCCTACGGGCCACGACTAGCGACGACCTCTCCTCACAGCCGACTGCCAACGGTCGACCTCGAGAAACCCCCGACACCGGGTGCACGGGATCTGTTGCTACGCGTCGGTCCCGAACAGTGGGCCCGCGACCTGCGCGCTCAGAAGACCGTCGGCGTCACGGACACGACGTTCCGCGACGCCCACCAGTCGCTGCTTGCCACCCGAGTTCGCACCCGTGACCTCATTCACGTCGCGGGCCACGTAGCTCGGCTGACGCCGCAGCTGCTGAGCGTCGAAGCCTGGGGCGGTGCCACATATGACGTCGCGCTGCGCTTCCTGTCCGAGGACCCCTGGGAGCGGCTGGCGCTGCTGCGGGGCGCCATGCCCAACCTGCCGTTGCAGATGCTCCTGCGCGGCCGAAACACTGTCGGCTACACGCCGTACCCGAGCGCCGTGACGGACGCGTTCGTCACGGAGGCGGCGAGCACAGGGGTAGACATCTTCCGCATCTTCGACGCTCTTAATGACGTCGACCAGATGCGCCCGGCGATCCAGGCGGTGCAAGCCACCGGCACGGCCGTAGCAGAGGTGGCCCTCTGCTACACCGGCAACCTGCAGGACCCCGGCGAGACGCTCTACACCCTGGACTACTACCTCAAGCTCGCCGAGCGCATCGTCGATGCCGGCGCTCATGTCCTTGCGATCAAGGACATGGCCGGACTCTTACGGGCGCCGGCGGCCGCAACTCTGGTGCTTGCACTCCGGAGTCGTTTCGACCTGCCGGTGCACCTCCACACCCACGACACCGCAGGCGGCCAGCTCGCGACCCTGCTGTCTGCCATCAACGCCGGCGTCGACGCGGTCGACGTGGCCAGCGCGCCAATGTCCGGAACGACCAGCCAGCCATCGATGTCGGCGCTCATCGCCGCGACCGACGGCACGGACCGCGAGACCGGTCTGGGCCTTCAGGAGGTGTGTGGCCTCGAGCCATACTGGGAGGGCGTGCGTAAGTTGTACGCACCCTTCGAGTCCGGGCTCACCTCCCCCACCGGCCGGGTCTACACCCACGAGATCCCCGGAGGTCAGCTCTCCAACCTGCGCCAGCAGGCAATCACGCTGGGCCTTGGCGACAAGTTCGAGTCGATCGAGGACATGTACGCCGCAGCCAACAAGATCCTGGGAAACATCGTGAAGGTGACGCCGAGCTCCAAGGCGGTCGGTGACCTGGCGCTGGCTCTGGTGGGCGCCAATGCCGATCCGGCTGACTTCGAGGCGAATCCAACCAGACACGACATCCCGGACTCAGTCATCGGGTTCCTCAACGGAGAGCTCGGCGACCCGCCCGGTGGGTGGCCGGAACCGTTCCGTTCCAAGGCGCTTCGGGGCCGCAAGGCCCGCCCGCGGGTCAGCGAGCTCAGCACCGAGGACACGGCAGCCTTGGCGGCGGACCCGCGTAACACGTTGAACCACTTGCTGTTCCCCGGGCCGAGCAAGGAGTACGCCAGCTCCCGGGAGACGTACTCCGACCTGTCGGTGCTCAGCACGAGCGACTTCCTGCACGGCCTGGAGGTGGGCACCGAGCACGAGGTCATCCTTGAGCCCGGCAAGCGTCTTCTCCTGGGCGTGCAGTCCGTCAGCGACCCTGATGAGCGCGGCCTGCGCACCGTGATGTGTACCGTCAATGGTCAGCTGCGCCCGGTGCAGGTCCGCGACGAGTCGATCGCGGTCGACGTGCGGCAGGTCGAAAGAGCCGACGCCTCACAGCCCGGCCAGGTTGCCGCACCGTTCGCCGGTGTCGTCTCGCTCGCGGTCGAGGTCGGCCAGGAGGTCAAGGTCGGAAGTACCGTCGCCACGATCGAGGCCATGAAGATGGAGGCCGCAATCACCAGCCCGATCGGCGGCACGGTCCAGCGCCTGGCGATCGGCGCACAACAGCAGGTCGAAGGCGGAGACCTCCTGATCATCGTCGCCTGACGTGGGCTCCGTCACCTCTGCCGTCGGGCCGAGACCGCCCGCTGAGCCTCGCGCTCATCCTGCTGTGCGCGCAGCGTCTGCCTTTTGTCATAGGTGCGCTTGCCTTTGGCAAGAGCGATCTCGACCTTTGCATAACCATCCTTGAAGTACATCGACAACGGCACGATGGTGTAACCGCTCTCCTTGTCCTTCTGGATGAGCTTGGCGATCTCCGCCTTGTGCAGGAGCAGCTTGCGCCGACGGCGAGGTGTGTGGTTGTTCCAGGTGGCCTCGGTGTACTCAGGGATGTGGACGCCCTCGAGCCAGATCTCTGCATCGCGCACCGTCGCGAAACCGTCAACCAGCGACGCTCTGCCGGCGCGCAGCGCCTTGACCTCGGTGCCACTCAAGACCATGCCAGCCTCAAAAGTGTCCTCAATGAGGTAGTCGTGATAGGCCTTGCGGTTTCGCGCAACGACCTTCAGACCCTTCTCCTTGGCCACGGTCGTCATCCCTTTCGTCAAGTCATGTATGCGCCGCACGCGTGATCCAGCCGTCGTCGCCTCTCAGGCGATGATCAGAGGATGGTGTGCGACTGAGGACCCAACGTTACCTGCTTGTCATAACCAGAGGCGCGGGTTGACCGGGGTGCCGTCCTCACGGGTCTCGAAGTGAAGATGACAGCCGGTCGAGAACCCGGTCGTGCCGGAGTAGGCCACAATCTGTCCCCGGGCCACGTGCCCCGCGGTGACGACGAACCTCGTCAGGTGGTTATAGGTCGTCGTCAGGTCGACACCGCGCTGGAGACCATGGTCAATGATCAGCCGGTTGCCGTAGCCGCCCGACAGCGACTCCGGCGTCGCCATGATGACGTCGCCGGCCGCCGCGGCGTAGACCGGCGAGCCACAGTTGGCGGCGAAGTCGATACCGGGGTGATAGCCCAAGGGGTCAGAGCGCGGCCGGAACTCCTGTGACACAGGGGCGCTGAGCGGATAGCTCAGGAATCCGCCGCTATTGCCCTGCGGACTCTGGGGGGCCGGCCCGTAGGCTCCGCCGGCCGCAGCTGTACGAGCAGCAGCCTCGCGGGCCGCCAAGGCTCGAGCCGCCAGCACTCTCGTCAGGGAGTCCGACTCTGCCTGCATCTTGGTGAGGTTCGTTATCTCTGTGGCCTTCTTGGCGGCCAACGTTGCCTCATTCTCGGTCTGGGTGGCGTACAACAGATCGAGCCTGGTCTTGGCGGCCGCCGCGGTCTGGCGGGCTGCCCTGGCCCTGGCCAGGGCAGCCTCGGCTTCGACCTTCAGCGCCGCCACCCGCCGGCCTACGGCCAGGAGATGAGACTGGCCGGCCAGGCCTTGGGCCCGCATGGTGTCCAACCCACGCAACGTCGTACGACGGACCTGCATCACGATGTCCATCGTGATGATGCGGTCGGTGAGGTCCTCGGGGCTGGTGGCCTCAAGCGCGATTGACAGGCCAGTGACCCCGCCCTGCTGATAGTCGTTGCGGACCAGGTTGCCCAGCATGTCCCGAACCGCCTGGCTGTCACGGGCATTCTGCTTGAGAGCATCCGTGGCCTTGGCCGCGTTCGCCTCAGCGACAGCAAGGGCCGTTGCCATGGTCTGGTTGTCGCTGTCGGCCACAACCTGTGCGGCGTCGGCGGCAGTCAGCGCCTGCCGCGCGCCGGGCAGCTGTGCCTGGGTGAGTTGCAGCTCCACCAAGGCTTTGGCCTGGTCCTTGGAGGTGCCCTCGATCGCGGTGCTCAGCCGAGCGATGTTGGCATCGAGCTTCTTCTTGTCACCTGCGGTGTCGGCCGAGCTGACTGGCACCACTCCCACGCTGAGCGCAGCGACGATAGCCACGCAAAGGCTCACCGTCCGCGCCCGTGTGTGATGGCGGAAAGGTCGTGGCGCAGTCAGGAATTGCTTCACCTTTTCATTGTTACCACAGCCAAATCGGCCACCGCAGAACATCCGGCATGTAACCAAAGGTGTGTCTGAATGTACTAGGTGTCACAGCCTCTAGACGTTGTCTAGACTAGACCCGCAGATAGCGACGCAGCGTGAGCCAGGCGGTCAGGATGGCCAGTCCGGCAGCAGCCCCCACGAGCCAGGGCGTCACCGTCCACAGGTCCGCAGTCGTGATGAAGTTGATCGGCAGTTTCTTGCCCAGATAGCCGATGCCATATCGCACCATCGCCCACAGGACGCCGATCGCCAAAGCCGAGCCGACGACTGTCGCGATCAGGGTCTCGAGGATGAACGGCAGCTGGATGTTGAACGCGGAAGCCCCGACCAGGCGCATGATGCCCGTCTCACGACGGCGACCGAATGCCGTCTGACGGATAGTCGTGGCGACAAGCAGTGCCGAGCACAGCACCATCAACCCGGCCAGGCCCAGCGCCCCGAAGGACAGACCCCTCAGCACGTTGAACAGCGGGTCGAGGATCCGACGCTGGTCCTGGACGTCACCTACCCCCGGCGCGCCGACGAACGCACTGGTGATGACGTCGTACTTGGTCGGGTCCGACAGCTGCACCCTGAAGCTCTCAGGCATCTGGGCCGGCGTGATCTCACGATAGGTCAAGCTGTCCTTGGACTGCGACTTGAGCCGGTCGTATGCCTGTTGCTGTGACTCTGGGAAGACGTTCTTGACCAACGGCTTCATCGCGTCAAGCTGGCTGCGAATCTGGGTGCGCTGGGAGTCGGTTACCGCACCCGTGATGCAGTTGGGCAGGTCTGACTTGGCGGTGCACAGAAAGATCGAGACCTGGACGCGGTCATACCAGTAGTCCTTCATCGTGTCGACCTGCCGCTGGGCCAGCACCCCGAGCCCGAGAAACAGCACGGACACCATCGTGACGAGCGCGACCGAGATGGACATCGACAGGTTCCGGCGCAGAGCGACCCAGATCTCACTGAGGATGAATTGCAGGCGCATGGCTCTCCTCCCGTCCCTTCGTCGGCTACAGCATGACGTGTCGTGGCTAGAGCTGCCCCCCGTACACGCCTCTCATCTGGTCGCGGACCAGCGCGCCGTCGTCGAGCTCGACAACCCGCTTGCGCAGCTGATCGACGATGCCGTTGTCATGGGTGGCCATCACGATCGTTGTGCCGGTGCGGTTGATCCGGTCCAGCAGGCGCACGATCTCCAGACTGATGGTGGGGTCGAGGTTGCCCGTCGGCTCGTCCGCCAGCAGAATCGGGGGCTTGTTGACGAAGGCACGGGCTATCGCCACGCGTTGCTGCTCACCTCCGGAAAGCTGGTGCGGAAGACGCCTCTCCTTGCCCGCCAGCCCGACCATCTCAAGGGTCTCCGGCACGACCGC
The DNA here is from genome assembly GCA_036834825.1 of Dermatophilaceae bacterium. Classification (GTDB taxonomy): domain Bacteria; phylum Actinomycetota; class Actinomycetes; order Actinomycetales; family Dermatophilaceae; genus UBA4719. Next base: position 21,926 of record DAITND010000011.1, on the reverse strand, counting down.
CTTGATGCTCTGGCGCGACTTGCCCAGCACCTGGAGGGCAAAGGCAACGTTCTGGAAGACGTCCTTGTTGGGCAGCAGCCGGAAGTCCTGGAAGACGCAGCCGATCTCGCGCCGCAGTGCCGGCACCTTGCGTCTGGGCAGTTGCGACAGCTCGCGGCCAGCCACAAGCACGTTGCCGGAGGTGGCTGACTCCTCGCACAGGATCAGGCGCAGCAGGGTGGACTTGCCCGAACCGGACTGACCCACCACGAACACGAACTCGCCCCGTTCGATCTCGAGGGAAATCCCATCCAGCGCCGGTTCACTGGAGCGCTGATAGGTCTTGGTGACGTTCTCGAAGCGAATCATGCGTGCCGTGCGCCTCTGCATCTTGGGGACAGGACACCCGCCAAGCGGGACTGCCTGCGGCCCCAGAACCTGCGCCGCAGCTGCACTGCCAGCCTACGACGGGTCGGCAGACATCCGGGACAATGCGCGACAACGGCGTTGCGGCCCTACGCCTCGTCGCGTTCGGCGCTGCGTTTCCAACGGATCCCAGCCTCGATGAAGCCGTCGATGTCACCGTCGAACACTCCGCTGGTGTTGCCGACCTCGTACTCGGTGCGTAGGTCCTTGACCATCTGGTAGGGGTTCAGCACGTAAGAGCGCATCTGGTCGCCCCAGCTCGCCTTGACGTCTCCGGCCATGGCCTTCTTCTGTGCGTGTTCCTCGGCCTGACGCTGCAGCAACAGCCGGGACTTCAGGACTCGCAGGGCCGCGGCCCGGTTCTGGATCTGGGACTTCTCGTTCTGCATCGAGACGACGATGCCGGTGGGAAGGTGCGTCATGCGGACGGCGGAGTCCGTGGTGTTGACCGACTGGCCACCGGGGCCGCTGGAGCGGAATACATCGACTTTGATCTCGTTGTCCGGGATCTCGATGCTGTCCGTCGGCTCGATCAGCGGGATGACCTCGACCGCAGCGAACGAGGTCTGTCGGCGACCCTGGTTATCAAAGGGAGAGATTCGCACAAGGCGATGGGTGCCAGCCTCAACGGCGAGGTTGCCATACGCGTAGGGGACCTTTACCTCGAAGGTGGCCGACTTCAGGCCAGCCTCCTCGGCATAGGAGGTGTCGAGCACAGCGACCGGGTAACCGTGCCGCTCCGCCCACCGCAGGTACATCCGCATGAGCATCTCGGCGAAGTCGGCTGCGTCCACCCCGCCGGCGCCCGACCGGATCGTGATCACGGCCTCGCGCTTGTCCCACTCACCGTTGAGCAGAGTCCGGACCTCGAGCTCGCCAACGGCCTTCTTCAGGCTGGCCAGCTCGGTCTCGGCCTCTGTCATGGTGTCGGCGTCGGCCTCTTCGGTGCCCAGCTGGACCATGAGCTCGAGGTCGTCGATGCGGTTGTCCATCCCGGTGATCCGCTCGAGCTCGGAGTTGGCGCGCGACAGGCGGCTGGTCACCTCCTGGGCGGTCTCTGGGTCATCCCACAGGTCGGGCGCCCCAGACTGCTCCTCGAGCTCCGTGATCTTGGTGCGCAGGGAGTCCAGATCGGTCACCTGCCGCACTGACTCCATGGTCGCGCGCAGGTCCTTCAGCTCCAGTGCAAAGTCAACAGCCATCAGCATTGAGACTACGCGACCCCTGGCGCAGTCCAGACCGAGCACGTGACTCGACGGTGATCTGTACCGAGCCGCAGAAGGCTGACAAGACCGAGGCCGCGATAGGGATGTCAACCGTGCCTCGCATCAGGATGACCGCCGGCGATGATCGAGACAGTGGCGGGATCCGCTCCAACAACCCCTTCTGGAGTACCGATGAGCCAGCCGACCCTAGATCCAGAGGTAGTCGCCAGCGGCCCGCTACGGGAACTGTTCGCGCGGGGCCGGAAACAGTGACCCACGACCGGTCAGGGCGGGTTCTCGTGCTCGTTGCGCCACCACGAAACCCGGCTCAGGGTTGCGCCGCGATCCTGCCCTCTTGTACGACTGCCCCGATGCCGACGACCGCGCTGCCAAGAATCAGCACGCCGACCAGCCCTCTGTCAGCCTGGACCATTGCCCACCCTACGGGCAGGAGCATCACGAACCAGACGACCGCGGCTGTTCGTGGCCAGCTCAGGCCCCGCCACAACCCCCGGGCCACGAAGCCAAGGCCGACCGCGAAGAGAACCGTGAACAGACTGAACATCAGATGACTAGTGACACTCAAGCTTGCGCGATCGGACGCCACAAGGAGGAAGAACACTGCCAAACCCGCGCATCCGAGAGCCTGCAGCCCGATCGTCGCTGCAGCGACGAGGCCCGGCAACCCAGCTTGGTGTGGGGGGTTTGGCACGGGGATGATCGACGCCGACGGGCTCACAGCAGCTCAGACTATCTGCCCCCAACGGGTCAAAAGACCCACCGACTCTTGACGTATGTGACAAACTTGTCAAGATGTACGCCCCAGATCGTCGGAATCACTAGTCAGACCGTGGTCGGATCTGTGAGGATTGGAACATTGGGCCCTGCCAGATCGTTCTAGTCCATGCTCGTTCCGCTGTTCGCAGTTCGAACGCGCGCCGACGACCGTAAGTGAGTATGATTCTCATGCTTAGGCGGTATGTCAGAACTCCACATGACCACAACGAACCTGAAACAACCCCAGCGTCACCGACACCGATGCGCTGCCGAACTGACTCGCACCATGCTGATCCCCCCAAACCACTGATTCAAGGGAGTCCATTCTGATGACCTGGCGCAACCGCGCTGCCTGCCTGGACGAGGACCCCGAGCTGTTCTTCCCGATTGGGAACACCGGCCCCGCGCTTCTCCAGATAGAAGAAGCCAAAGCCGTATGCCGTCGATGCGAGGTCGTTGAGACCTGCCTGAAGTGGGCTATCGAGTCCGGCCAGGACGCCGGAGTCTGGGGCGGACTGTCCGAGGACGAACGGCGCGCCCTCAAGCGGCGCAATGCCCGGGCCCGTCGCGCCGGGTGAGCTAAGCCCCGTCTTTGACGGAATCGACGGACTTGATCGACCGAAGCCGCGCGACGAACCGGACAGTGGTTCCGTGCGGCTTCGCGCTGGCCCAGGTGATTCGTCCGCGCAGGTCCTGAACCAGCGACGTGACGATTTGAGTGCCCAGACTGGAGGCGGCCGGGTCGAACCCCTCCGGCAGGCCTGACCCGTCATCGGTGACCGTCACGGTCAGGAGCTCGTCGTGCTCATCGTGGCTGCGCACCGCACTAACCGTGACGACTCCCCCGGTACGCGCCAGCCCGTGCTTGATCGCGTTGTGCACCAGCTCGGTGACCACCATGGCGAGCGCTGTGGCATCCTCAGACCGCAACCGGCCGAAGGACCCGCTTCGCTCGGCCCGCACCGGCACATCACCGGTGGCGACCTCGACCATGTCCGCCAACCCCCGTGCCACGATCTCATCGAAGTCGACCGTCTCGTCGAAGCCCTGGCTCAGTGTCTCGTGGACCAGCGCGATGGTGCCCACGCGGCGTACCGCCTCATCGAGCGCAACCCGCGCCTGACCTTCGGGGAGCCTGCGTGACTGCATCCGGAGCAGAGCCGCCACCGTCTGCAGGTTGTTCTTGACCCGATGGTGGATCTCACGGATGGTCGCGTCCCTGGTGAGCAGCTCGCGCTCGCGCCGGCGCAGCTCGCTGACGTCCCGCAGGAGCAGGATCGCGCCTGTGCGCTGACCTGCCTCGGTCAGCGGGATCGCCCGAAGAGACACACTCGCTCCGCGCGACTCCACCTCGGTGCGCCACGGTGCCCGCCCGGTCACGACCAGCGCGAGCCTCTCGTCCACAGGTCCCTCGTCGCGCAGAACCTCGGTGGCGATCCTGCTCAGGGAGGTGCCGGTGACATCGCCCACATGCCCCAACCGATGGATGGCCGAGACAGCATTGGGGCTCGCATAGTTCACGGTCCCGTCAGCGTCGAGGCGGATCACGCCGTCACCGACCCGGGGCGCGCCGCGCCGTTGGCCCGTGGGAGCACCCAGGGTGGGGAACTCTCCCGACGCGATCATCCGGGCGAGAGCATCTGCGCTCGCCCGGTACGTCAGCTCAAGGCGGCTGGGGGTTCGTAGCGTTGCCAGGTTGGTATGGCGGGTGATCACCGCCAAAGCGCGTCCCTCGCTCACGACGGGGATGGCCTCTTCGCGAATGGGCGAGTCGTCACGCCACTCAGGGTCGCGTCCTCGCACGATCCTCAACTCGTTGAAAGCCTGGTCCAGCACCGGACGACGTCCCCGGTCGATGAGTCGGCCCACGATGTCGTCGAAGAAGACCATCGGCCCGGTGGTGGGCCGGACGTGGGCCGCCGCATACCACCTGCCTGCGGGCGCCGGCACCCACATGACCAGGTCCGCGAACGACAGGTCCGACAACAGCTGCCAGTCGCCGAGGAGCAGATGCAACCACTCGACATCGGCGGCGTCCAGATCGGTCTGCTCACGAAGCACGTCGTTCAGAGTGGGCACAGCTCCGAGCGTAGTCCGGCGAGCTCGCGCGGCTCGTGTTCCCCCTGCTCAGACGCTCGCCGACCCGCTGCGGATGACTCCACGCAAGATGCGCAAAGCGACCGAGAGGGCAGAGATCCCTGGGTTATCCAGTCGCTGTATCCCGGCGAGCGCCGCATTGGCCCGGGCGAGGGACTCGGCGTTGGTCTGCGACCAAGCCAGGGTGCGCTCCTTGGGAGCCAGGTCGGAGGTGCTGCTGTCCAGCACCGAGGTGGTGAGGGCCTTCAGCACTGCATATAGGTCATAGCGCAGCGCACCACGAGCCAGTGAGTCCCAGCGGTCGTCGCGGGGCAGCTTGGTCACCCGGGTCAGCATCACGTCGATGCCGAACTGCTCTGAAGTGGCGAAGTAGACCGGCGCGACCTCGGCGGACTCACGCTCGGTATCGACGCTGATCTCGACGATGTCCAGCAGCGAGAACTGGTCCAGCAGGCCCGCCGCCCGCACTGCCATCTCCTTCGGCGCGCCCAGCTTCTCGAGCTGGTTGATGCGGACTTCGAGACGTTTGCGTTCGGCACCCTGCAACAGCGTGGACATCTGCGGCCTCAGCTCGGCGACCACCTTGCTGAAGCGCTCAACCTCCGAGGCGACGTTGATGGTGGAGGGACGGTTCACCAGGAACCAGCGCACGGCCCGGTCCAGCAGCCTGCGGAACTCGAGGTACAGCGCCGTCTGGGTCTCAGTGGAAACGACGTTGTCCAGCGCCTCGACACTGGCGATGAAGCCGACCATGTCGAACACCTCGCGGCACACGACGAAGGCGCGCGTCACCTGCTCGGCCGTGGCCCCCGTCTCCTCGGAGGCCCGGAAGGCGAACGTCATCCCGCCGCGATTGACCATGGAGTTGACCACTGCATTGGTGATGATCTCGCGGCGTAGCGGATGGCTGGCAAGCTTGTCCTGGTAGTTCTCGCGGATGGGGTTGGGGAAGTACTTGGTGAGCGTTGCCTGGAACCACGGTTCGTCCGGCAGCGCACTCTGAAGAAGGTCCCTCTTGAGCGCGAGCTTGGCATAGGCCACGAGCACCGAGAACTCTGGGCTGGTCAGGCCCAGGCCGGCGTCGTGGCGACGCTCGATCTCGGCGTCGCTGGGCAGGAACTCCAGAGCGGGATCAAGGTCGCCGCGATCCTCCAGCCAGTGGATGAGGCGCCGGTGCACCGGCAGCATCGCGTGCTCCTGAGCACGGGCGTTCCCGAGAAGGGCGTTCTGCTCGTAGTTGTCGCGCAGGACCTGACGCGCGATGTCTTCGGTCATCGAGGCCAACAGCGCATTGCGCTGCTTCAGCGTCATGTCACCCTCGCGTGTCATCGCCGTCAGCAGGATCTTGATGTTGACTTCGTGGTCGGAGGTGTCTACCCCTGCCGAGTTGTCGATGGCGTCAGTGTTGATGTGCACACCCGCCAAACAGGCTTCGATGCGTCCTAGCTGTGTGCAGCCAAGGTTGCCCCCCTCACCGACCACGGTGGCGCGCAAGGCACTTCCGTCGATGCGAATGGCATCGTTGGCCCGGTCCCCAACCTCACTGTTCACCTCGACAGATGCCTTGACGTAGGTGCCGATGCCGCCGTTCCAGAGCAGATCGACAGGAGCCGCCAGGATGGATTTCATCAGCTGAGCGGGCGTCATCGCCTTCGTGCCCGGGGGCAGTCCCAGCATCGTGGCAACCTGTGCGCTGATCCGGACGGACTTGGCCGTCCGCGCGATGATGGCACCACCCTCGCTGATCTGAGACTTGTCGTAGTCCGCCCACGAGGATCGGGGCAGCTCGAACATCCGCTTGCGTTCCAGGAACGATGTGGCCGCAACCGGATTGGGGTCCAGGAAGATGTGACGATGGTCGAACGCCGCGACCAGCCGGATGTGCTCGGACAGCAACATGCCGTTTCCGAAGACGTCACCGGACATGTCCCCGACGCCGACCGCTGTGAAGTCAGTCGTCTGGATGTCAACCCCGATTTCGCGGAAGTGCCGCTTGACCGACTCCCAGGCCCCGCGAGCCGTGATACCCATGACCTTATGGTCATAGCCGGCCGAACCTCCCGAAGCGAACGCGTCGTCGAGCCAGTACCCGTAGGACTGTGCGACCCCATTGGCGATGTCGGAGAAGGTCGCGGTGCCCTTGTCGGCGGCGACGACCAGGTAGGAGTCGTCCGCGTCATGACGGACGACCGAATCGGGGGCGACAACCTCGGTTCCGATGCGGTTGTCGGTCACGTCCAACAGGCCCGAGATGAACAGCTTGTATGAAGCGATGCCCTCTGCCAACCAGGCATCGCGGTCGACACTGGGGTCGGGCAGCGCCTTGGGGAAGAACCCGCCCTTGGAACCGGTTGGCACGATCACGGCGTTCTTCACCATCTGTGCCTTACCCAGGCCGAGGACCTCGGTACGAAAGTCCTCCCGCCGATCACTCCAGCGCACGCCACCGCGGGCAACCTTGCCGAAGCGCAGATGCACGCCCTCGACGCGAGGGCTGTAGACCCAGATCTCGAACATCGGGCGCGGCGCCGGCAGGTCCGGTACCTTCTGCGGGTCAAGCTTGATGGACAGATACGACTTGTATCCCACTTCGTCGCCCGTCGCAGGCTCCCCCACCTTCGCTGCGCGTTGGTAGTAGTTGGTGCGCACCGTGGCCTGGATAACGCCGAGGAAGCCTCGGATGATCCGGTCGTGGTCCAGGCTGGCGACATTCTCCAGGGCGCTCGTGATCGCGTCCACGATCTGCGCCTCGGCAGCTGCCCGTCCGCTGTCCTCCGCGCCCTCAGTGCCTGCGAGCGCGGCCGGGTGGGCAGGGTCAAGCCTCGTCTCGAAAAGCTGAACCAGCTGTGCCGCAATGGAGACGTTCGCAACCAGCGTGGCTTCGACGTACGCCTGGCTGAAGGTGGACCCGGTCTGGCGCAGGTACTTGGCCACGGCCCGCAGGATCACGACCTGACGCCAGGTCAGCTCGCCACCCAGGACCAGGGCGTTGAAACCGTCGCTCTCGGCACGACTCTCCCAGACGGCTGAGAACGCGTTCTGGAACAGCTCCCGCAGTCCCTCGCGGCGGCTGCCGACCCAGGCCTCCGGGCCCGAGCCCTTGAGCCCGAAGTCATAGACATACACCACAACCCCGTCGGAGCGGTCGATCTGGTACGGGTGCTCGTCGATGACCTCGACGCCGAAGTGGGTGAAGAGCGGCAGGACTGCGGTCAGCGACAGGCGACCGCGACGATACAACTTGAATCGACGTTCACCCGAGGGGCTGCCGGGCTCGTGGTAGAGGTTCAGCCGAGTCGAGTCCTTGTTCTCGAGTAACTCGAACTGGCGCAGGTCCACGACGCCGACCCGAGGGCTGAAGTCCTCCTTGTAGGCCTCCGGGAACGCCCGGCCGTAGAGCCCGATGAGGCGAGCCCCCGCCTCCTCCCCGTTTTCGAGGCGGGCGACCTCGCTGAGGTCCTCGTCCCACGTTCGGGTGGCCTCGATCAGACGCTGCTGCAGATCCTTCTCGTCGACTACCGGGATAACCTCGCCCGGAGCGACCCGAACGACGAAGTGCAGGCGAGCAAGTACCGACTCCGACACCCGCGTCGTATAGTCCACGCTCGAGCCGTGGAAGGCGCTGCGCAGGATCGACTCCATCTTCAGCCGGACGGCCGTGGTGTAACGGTCACGGGGAATGTAGATCAGACACGACACGAACCGGCCGTACTCGTCCGCGCGCAGGAACAGCTGACTCTTTCGGCGCTCCTGCAGATGCAGCACCGTCGTCGCGATGTCATAGAGATCGTCCGCGGAGGTCTGGAACAGCTCGTCCCGCGGATACGTCTCCAGAATCTCCAGCAGGTCCTTGCCGGAGTGGCTGTCGGCGGTGAATCCGCTCGTCGCCAGAACCTTGTGAACCTTGGTGTCGATGATGGGAACGCGCAGCACCGACTCGGTGTAAGCCCTCGCGGTGAACAGCCCGAGGAAGCGCTTCTCGCCGGTGACCTCTCCGTCGGAGTTGAACACCTTAATGCCCACGTAATCCAGATGGGTCGAGCGGTGCACCGTCGCGCGCGCGTTGGCCTTGGTGAGGATCAGCAGATGCGGCTCGCGGGCCTTGACCCGACCTTCGGGACTGAGGCGCCCGAAGCTGTCGGAATGGGGCTGGTCATAACGCAGGAGGCCAAGGCCGGTGCCGGGGATGGCACGCAGGACATCCTCACCGTCCTGGGTGTCGAGGGTGTACTCCCGGTAGCCGAGGAAGGTGAAGTGATCGTCGGCCAGCCATAGCAGCAGGCGTCGGGTCTGGACGATCTCCCCCGGATCAACCGACTTCGGCGGGTCCGTCTCCAGATCAGCGGCGATCTGCTGGCAGTCGAGCTGCATCTTGGGCCAGTCCTCGACCGACTCACGCACGTCTGACAGGACACGTTGAAGCCCCTTGGTCAACGCCTGCTGCTCGGCCTCGCCGCCCTGGCGGTCTATCTCGACATGCATCCAGGACTCGATCCCCGCGCCGAACTCGGCGTCTTTTAGCGCTTTGGTGTCATTGCGCGCATCTACATCGAGGATCTCCTTCAGCTGACCAACCGCATCGCGACGAACGACGAGCTGCGGGTGGACGACCAGATGTACGGCCCGATCCTGACGTGAGAGCTCAGAAATCACCGAGTCCACAAGGAACTGCATGTCGTCGGTGACGATCTCGATGACCGTGTGGCCGCAGGACCAGCCATCCTCCTCCACCGTCGGGGTGAAGACCCGCACGTTGGCTGTGCCCACCGGACGGCTCTGCGCAAGGTCCCGGTGGGACAGAGCCGCGCCCAAGAGGTCCTCGGGGCGACGCGCCAGGAGGTCCTCAGTGGCCATGTGCCGGTAGTAGAAGCCCAGGAAAGGCTCGAGTGCCTCTCCGCCGACCTTGAGAGCCAACTCTGCTGCGGAGTAAATGACCTGCGATCGAGACTGCTCAAGCAACGCCGACATGGCTGAGATCCTTACCAAAGGTATGCCCTAATGCACGCCTTTGTGCACTCGTCGAGCCTATCGCTGTGCAGAGGTCATGCACGATGGGGTCATCCCATCGACACTTCCTTCAGCCACGCTCGGCTTGCGTGACTTCACGATCCGTCGGTCCCCGGGCCATGGGCTGTCAGCATGCTCGCCGGGCAACACCTGGACCCAACGGTGATGGACGTCCTCGCCGCCGTGTCGACCCGGTCGAGCACAGCTCCCACGAGGCCTCCCATGAGCTGCTGGCTCGCCAACGCCGACACCAGTGATGCCCCCGCCCAGCCAGTGGCGGACACCGTGATCGACCATGGCGCCGAGGCCCTTGGGGCACTCACCGACTTCCTCACGGAGATCTCGCGCGAGCTCCTGGCGACCGCGAGCGCGCCGGCCACGTTCCACATAGCCAAGTCCAGATACTCCTCGACCGATGGGTCCTGCGCTGGACCCCGACCCAGGCGCGAGCGCGGCCGGGGGCCTCATCCACGGCGCCCGTGTCTCATGCTCGCCGTTCGGCGGGGCAATGCGCCGCGAGTACTCGCGGCTGGGCCAGCATGCGCAGTCGCCGGTGGATGCGCTCAGTGGCATCTCCACCTCAGAAGGGTCGGACACCGAGGCCGCGATGGAAGCCAGCGGAGCCAGGGGAGCCAGGGGAGCCACCGCGAGCGTCTCCACTCTTGCGGGCTCTGCAAGCCACCGCCGATGATCTGAACGACGCAGGGCAGCTCTGCAGCGTTATGCCACGAACCTGGCCGCGAGGGCCACGAGCTGGCACGACGAGCCAAGCGACGCGACCAGGGAGCCGGGCTGCTGCCCAAGGGACGCGGGAGGTCGAGCCATGGGGCCCGGCCTGTACCCAAGAGGCAGAGCGCAGGCGCGCCCAGGTTCCAGAGGTCCAGCGAAGGGTCAACCTGGCAACAACGCACGTCGGTCGTGCCCAGGGTCGCTCGCAGCGTGAGATGACACGGCTCAGGGAAGGATTCTCGGTACACCCGCAGGAGGTTCGCTGGCTCGGCACATACCTCTGCCCCGGCGCGTGACCCGGCCAACATAGGTTGGGACCATGAACATCAGCGCCATCATCGACTATGCCGGGACCCCCTTCGAAGTCTTCGCCATGCTTGCAGACGAGGACTTCCAGAACCACAAGTGCGCAGCGACCGGAGCCCTCCGCCACACCGTGTCCATTACGGAGCAGGACGACCGGACCATCATCCTGACCACCCGTGACATGCCCTCAGACAGCTTCCCCTCGTTCGTCAAGAGCATGGTTGGCGACACTCTGGCCGTTACGGAGACCCAGGACTGGGGCCCGCCCGGTGCCGCCGGGGTTCGCCACGGCAGGCTTACCGTCGAGATTGCCGGTGCGCCCGTCGCACTGGACGGAACCGTCGCGCTGGCATCGGGTGGCCAGGGCTGCGTCGAGACGATCGAGGGCGATCTCAAGGCAAGGGTCCCATTGATCGGTAGCAAGATCGAGCAGGCCGCAGCACCGGCCATCCAGTCCGCGATCAGGGTCGAGCGAGAGAACGGCAAAGCCTGGCTCGAGCGCTGACCCCCGTCAAGGGCAGTGCTCAGCCCATGTGTGGGTACTCGTGCGTCTTCGCCGGCACGAAGGTCTCCTTGATGGAGCGGGCGCTGGTCCAGCGCAGGAGGTTCTGCGCGGAACCAGCCTTGTCGTTGGTGCCCGACCCACGGCCACCACCAAACGGCTGCTGTCCGACGACTGCACCCGTGGGCTTGTCATTGATGTAGAAGTTGCCCGCAGCGAATCGCAGCCGATCCATGGCGTCGGCGATTGCCGCGCGGTCCCGGGCAATGATCGACCCGGTCAGCGCGAAGGGCGCCGCTGACTCCATCTGGTCGAGCATCTTGTCGTAGTCGCGGTCAGCGTAGACGTGGACGGCCAGGATGGGGCCGAAGTACTCAGTGCTGAACATCTCATGGGCCGGGTCATCGATCTCCAGGATGGTCGGGCGCACGAAGTAGCCAACCGAGTCGTCATAGGTGCCGCCGGCGACGACCTTGACGCCCTTGTCGGCGTGGGCCTTGTCGATCACGTCCCGGTGCTTGGCGAACGCGCGCTCGTCGATGACGGCACCCATGAAGTTGGACAGGTCAGTGACGTCGCCCTGGCTGAGGCCATCGGTGATCCGAGCGATGTCCGCCTTGATGGCCTTCCAGAGACTGCGTGGCACGTATGCGCGCGAGGCCGCGGAGCACTTCTGACCCTGATACTCGAAGGCACCGCGAATCATCGCGGTTCGCAACACATCGGGGTCGGCAGAGGGGTGGGCAACGATGAAGTCCTTGCCACCCGTCTCGCCGACCAGACGTGGATAGGTGTGGTACTTCGGAAGGTTGGCGCCAACCTGCTGCCAGAGGGACTGGAAGGTTGGGGTCGAACCGGTGAAGTGGATCCCGGCCAAATCGGGCGAGCTCAGCGTGACCTTGGAAACGTTGCCACCGTGGCCGGTCACCATGTTGATGACGCCGGGCGGCATCCCGGCCTCTTTGAGCAGGTCCATGGTCAGCTGGGCTGAAAGCTGCTGGGACGTCGACGGCTTCCAGACCACGGTGTTGCCCATGAGCGCAGGGGCGGTCGGCAGGTTGCCGCCGATGGCAGTGAAGTTGAACGGCGTGATCGCGTAGACGAAGCCCTCGAGCGAGCGGTAGTCGACCCGGTTCCAAACACCCCTGGAGTTCGCAGGCGGCTGCTGTGCCATGATCTGCCTGGCGAAGTAGACGTTGAAACGCCAGAAGTCGATCAGCTCGCAGGCGGCGTCGATCTCGGCCTGATAGCAGCTCTTGGACTGGCCCAACATCGTCGCGGCGACGATCCTGGCCCGCCACGGCCCGGCGAGCAGGTCAGCCGCCTTGAGGAAGACAGCCGCCCGGTCGTCGAATGACAGGGCGCGCCAGGCGGGTGCCGCCGCCATGGCCGCAGCAACCGCAGCCTCGGCGTCGGCCACGGTCACGTTGCGCATCGTCCCGAGGACCAGCTTGTGGGCATGAGGCTGGCGTACGTCGATCTTTTTGCCGGTGCCGATGACCCGCTTGCCGCCGATGATGTGAGGCAGATCCATGGGCTTGCTGCCCAGCTCGGCGAGAGCCACCTGCAGCTCAGCGCGTTCTGGACTGCCCGGCGCATAGTCCAGAACCGGCTCGTTGACTGGGGCGGGAACCTGGGTCACAGCATCCATTACGGCGAACATCTCCTAAGGGTCTCTCGGCGTTGAGTTCGCCGCCTATCGTGTCACGCATCACAGAAGGGCAAGGACCACGGGCAGCTCAGTCACGTCGTACCACAGCAGGTCGTCGTCGTGCGCGGCTTCGCCATCCACATGGAAGGACGCAATCCGCTTGAGAGCAACAGAACAAGAGATCGACACCGCAGACTCGACGTCGGAGTCGCCAGGCTCGGCCGAGCCCACAAAGTCTGATGACACGTCGGCCGCCGCCACGATGCGACGGCTCTCGCCAGCCGTGAGCATCGCTGCCGAGGTCTGGGCGGCGTCGTTCAGCGCGGCGTACTCCTGTTCGTCCTCGGCTGCGCTCGGGTCGGAGTCCCTCATGGCCTGCGTCACGGCGTGCGCAGCGAACGGCATTCCCGCCACGACGCCATCGGTGCTGAGGCTGCGTAGACCGGAAGCGTTAAGTGGTATGTAGATCCGGGTCATGGTCGGCCGGCTTCCTTCGTTCTGGTGGCGGGCAGGAAGGGGATCAGGATCACGCAGGGCGATCGCTGAGGTGCGCAAAGAGGTCTCGATGACCAAGGGCCGACGAGACAGGTCCATGAGGTTGCCGCCCATGGCTTCGAGGTCTTCCCGCCCGGGGCCGAGAATCGTGACCTCCGTGCCATGACGATGGACGGTGGCCGCCTCTCGCAGGACCCTTCTGGTCACCCGGCTGCGCCACTGCCGCTCCAGACGAGTCGCCCACTGGGTGGGTTCGTCGGAGTCGAAGCTGGCCTGCGGGGCGAGGACGAACACCTCGTCCAGACCCTGGTCTGCAAGTAGGTCGAGGTTGGTGGAGGACCATGCACCCCCGTCGATGAAGCGGTGGTCGCCGATCCTTACCGGCTGGTACCACCCCGGGATCGCGCAGGAGGCCATCACCGCCTCGGGCAGTGCGGCCGACCACACGCCTGGCCACCCGAACGGCACTCGCTTGCCGGTGTCATAGTCGAGCGCCACGACGGTCACACCGTCGCGGGCGACCCAGCCATCTGGAACCACGTGGGAGATCAATGCCCCGACCGCGTTGAGGTTGCCCCGACCCTCTGGCAGGAAAGCTGACAGCACTGCTGTGGGTGGCAGCTGGTGCAGCTGCCGCGCATTGCGAACCAACAGCTCTCGCGAGCCGAGACCTGGACGCGTGCGGGGCGGCCGGTCGCCGCCAGTGGCCTCCGCGTAGTCGAAATGGAAGCCGGCCAGCCGACCGGACTCGAACTGGTCCCCACGCTGATGGTTGACCAGATCGGACACGCTCACGCCAGCGCCCAGTAGCGCGGCCAGGATGGACCCCGCGGACGTGCCGACGAACGCGTCAAAGTCGCGCACATCAGCGCCAATCTCGTCCTGGAGAGCCTGAAGAGCACCGACCATCCACGCCGCGCCCAGGACTCCGCCACCACCGAGCACCAGGCCCCGCCGGGTGGCCCCGCTCATCGGCGCGCGTCCCTGATCTCGACCAGGTCGGCCAGGGAGTCGACCAGACACTGCCCCAGAAGGTCCAGATCGGGCATGGCGTCACGGTCACCGTTCAGCCCGAAGTACACGCCGCCGTCGTAGGACGTCAGACCGATCGACACGGCTTGCCCACGAGCCAGCGGAACCACAGGGTAGGCAGAGAGCATGCGGGCATCGCCGACGTACAGGGGTTGTTGCGGACCGGGCACATTGGTGATGATCAGGTTGAACAGCCGCCGGGACATCGCGCTGCCCAGTCGAGCTCCCAGGGAATGCAACGTCGGTGAGGCGAATCCGGCCAGGCCCGCAAGGGACTCGGCCCCTACGGCATGGCCGCCCTCGATCTGCTGTCGCATGGCGAAGGCGATCTGGTGCAGGCGCATCGACGCAGCCGGCTCCCCCACCGGCAGATCCACGAAGCATGCGGTCACCCTGTCGCCGACCCTGCCGGTGTCATCAGTGCCGTTCCGATCTGTGTCATACACGCTGATGGGAACCATCGCGCGGACGGTCGTCGCATTTTGGACGGCCTCACCACGGGTGAGCAACCAGGACCGCAGCGCTCCCGAGATCGTTGCGAGGACAACGTCATTGATGGTGACCTCGTCCGCGTAGTGACCCCATGCGAGCCGACTGCGAACAGTGCGAAAGTCCTCCAGATCCATACCGACGATGACATAGCGCCGCGCCTCACCGATCTCGGCGTTAAGGGGGCTTGCCGGGGCAGGGCGGACGGCCGTTCTCGCGACTGTCGAGACGAGCGCGCCAACTGCCGAGAACACCGGCCGGCTCACGGCTTTGACGTCCGTGATGGCACCACGTACGTTTTCGGCGATCTGGCTGGGGCGACGAATGGCGTCCACAAAGGCGGACGCGACGAGCTCCACGTCGCTGGGCTCGCGGGCAGGATGCCACGTCTTGGTGACCGGATCCTCACTGTCCGCCTTGCCGTCAACGATCACGTGAGCGATGTCGAGGGCGTTGATGCCGTCGACCAGTGCCTGGTGGGACTTGGTCACGACAGCGAAGCGACCCCCGGCCAGTCCTTCGATCAGATAGACCTCCCACAGCGGGCGGCGGCGGTCCAGACACCTGGACTGGATGCGCGCGACGAACTCCTGCAGCTGGTCGTCACTTCCTGGCCGTGGCAATGCCGAACTGCGAACGTGATAGGTCACGTCGAAGTCCTCGTCGTCCACCCAAACCGGGTTGGCAAGCCGCCCAGGGACCTCGCGGACACATTGCCGGTAGCGCGGAACGAACGAGATGCGGTTCGAGATCAACGACACTAGGCGGTCGAAGTCGAAACCACCGTTGCGTGGCTGGAAGACCATGACGGAGCCGACGTGCATGGGTGTGGTCAACCCCTCCATATAGAGGAAGGACGCATCGAGGGCGGTCAGTCGGTCGGACACCCCCTCATCGTCTCAGACCAGGGCGAACCGAATCAGTGCAGCCTCTGATGTATCCAGGCGGCACCTGGGAACAGAGGCTCCAGCTCCGCTGCCGTCTGGTCGAAGGTTCGGTGGACGATGCCCACGAGGCCGGCCTGCTGCGCCGCGACAATGTTGTGCGCCATGTCGTCGATGAAGACACATTCGTCTGCCGGAAGACCGATGCGATGGAGGACGAGCTCGAAGATGCCGCGTTCAGGCTTGCGCATGCCCACCTCCCCTGAGATGACGACGGTGTCGAACATCTCGTGCCAGTCGCTGCGGTCATACTCGTTGCCCCATGAGTTCGACAACAGCGCGGTGCGTACTCCCGCCACACGCGCACGAGTGACCAGCGAGGTCATGGCGTCCTCATAGATGGCAAGGTCGGCGAACATCTTGGCAACCAGGCCTCGCGCCTCGACCGCGGAGCCCTCATGCGCCAGGGCCGCCGACAACAGGTGCTCGAAGTCCTCGACCGCGAGCTCTCCGCGCTCCAGGCGGTGGACTGGAGAGCTCTCGCCCGGCAAGGGGTCGACCCAGCGGCGCACGACCTCGCCGTAGTGGTTGTGGTCGACACCCGTTGCCTTGAGCCAGCGCCGTATCGCGGCGGTGATGGGCATGGTCAGGACGCCACCCCAGTCGACGATCAGTCCTTGCATCGTGCGCTCTGGTGTCGAGGGCCGTGGTGCCGACGGCCGATATGTGGCGCAGGCACTGCGCAGACCTCGCTGGTCAGTGCCAGGACCGACTGACGCACCGCCGAGTCGGCCGCCTCGGCCAGCAGACGTCCGGTCGACAGCGCAGCCTCCGGGGTGGCCGGGTCGTCGGGGATGAAAGCCAGCTCATCGATCCCGGCGCAGCGGGTGAGTCTCCCACGGATACGCCACTGCCGTCGCGGGCCCACTGCCGACTCTGCCACCCTGTTGATCGGCTCAGCCATGACTATTCCTCCTCAGCGTGCAGGGGTGCTGGTTCGGGTGCGCCACCGGTCTCCCCGGGGAACCGCACGCGAACCCCGATCGGCGAAGCCTTTCGGGAGCCATCATGGCGCATGATGGTCACCTGAGCCGAATCCGGTCCAACGCACGCAGACTCAAGTCAATTAACGCAAGTGATCACATCAGGATGCTTACAAGAGCATCATGATGGGTCAAACCTCTGTGGTAGACAGTAGGCCAAGTATCTTCACGCGACTCGAGGAGCAGACCGTGGCACAGCGCTTCATCCAACTGTCTGACGTCTCCGAGATTCTTGACATCTCCTCGACTCAGGCCTACGCGCTGGTGCGTTCCGGCGAGCTTGCTGCCATCAAGGTGGGGGGCCGTGGCCAGTGGCGGGTCGAGGTCACCGAGCTCGAGAACTACATCCAGCGGATGTATTCCGAGACCAAGAGCTTCGTCGCGGCCCACCCCTTCGGAGTGCCCACAGAGAACACCGAGAGCACACTCTAGGCCGAAGTTACGTGTCGTGTGACGCGTGAAACCCCTGGTGAGCAGGGGTTTCACTGTTTTCGGGTGTTTGGGTTCTGGCTACTTCAGGGTCAGCGGGATCGGTACGCCGAGGAGTTCGAAGGCTCGGCGTTGGGTCGCAGTGGGTTCGGCGAGGGTGGGCACGGTGGGGCCGGTGTCGTTGTCTCCGTAGCGGAGGTCGACCCGGGCCAGACATCCCAGGTGGTCCAGCAGGGCGGTGAAGCTGGCGGCGGGTAGGTGCTCGGTGGTGGTCTTGGTTGCTGCCTTGTGGTCGGCGCCCTGGGAGCGTTGGGCGGGGGCGACGGGGTCGGGACGTTGCTCGTCGGTGAACGTCAGCGGCGCCCATGCTTGGCGGAGATGCCACACGAGGTAGGCGGCGAGCATGCAGATGAACACGTGGGCCCGGACCCTTGTCTCGTTCCAGTGGTGGATGGGGCGCAGGTCCAGGTCGATGCTCTTGATGACGGGGGACATCAACGCTGGGGTCACCATGCTGGACCCGAAGACACCGGTCCGCACGTCCGCGATTGCCGGGGTCGCCGCGTCTCACCGGCGTCGATCGCCGTTGGGTGCTCAGCGCGCTGCAGGTCGGCTGACCTGGTCAGCGTCCCTTGTTCCTGTTCTTCACCCTGCTTTTCTTACTACCACCACGCGGGTCCAAGGCCTTGCGTGACGCCCTTGTCTCCGTGTTGACCTGGTCGCGTTCTTGCACCGACCCATCGTCGCTGGGCGCTGAGTAGTGCAGTTGCGCCGGAGCCATCGGGATCTCCAGACCCTTGGCCCGAATCGCCTTCGCGGCCTCAAAACCGTCCATGGGCGGGGCTTGGACAGCGTCCTGCACATCGTTGGGGTTGACCTCGACCTCGACATTGAAGAGGTAGCCGATCGACTCCTCCTTGATGGCTTCGTTCATCGCCTCGAAGAGCAGGAATCCCTCCCGCTGGTACTCCACGAGCGGGTCACGCTGGGCCATGGCACGCAGACCGATGCCCTCCTGCAGGTAGTCCATCTCATACAGGTGCTCGCGCCATTTGCGGTCAAGAACAGAGAGCACGACCCGGCGCTCCACCTCACGGGCAACCTCTTCACCCAGAGCAAGCTCTCGTGCGTCGTAGGCGTGATGGGCGTCAGAGGTGAGCTCCACCCGCAACATCTCCGCGGTGATGCTGCCATGGCCACCCGCTGCCTCCTCGACCTCCGCGATGCTGATCGAGACCGGGTAAAGGGTCTTGAGCGCTGTCCAGAGCTTCTCGAGGTCCCAGTCGTCGACAAACCCCTCGGAGGTGGCCGAGGCGACGTAGCCGGCAACGACGTCGTTGATGAAATGTCGGATCTGCTCGTGCAGGTCCTCGCCCTCGAGCACCCGCAGACGCTCGCCATAGATGACCTCGCGCTGGCGGTTGAGCACATCGTCGTACTTCAGGACGTTCTTGCGGATCTCGAAGTTGCGCGCCTCGACCTGGGTCTGTGCGCTCTGGATCGAGCGCGAGACCATCTTGGACTCGATCGGGACGTCGTCCTCCATCTTGGCCGTGGTCATGAACCGGTCGACCATGGCGGCGTTGAACAGCCGCATGAGGTCGTCTTGCAGCGAGAGATAGAAACGACTCTCACCGGGGTCACCCTGACGGCCGGACCGTCCGCGCAGCTGGTTGTCGATCCGGCGCGACTCGTGACGTTCGGTGCCCAGGACGTATAGCCCGCCGAGCGCGGTGACCTCATCGTGCTCAGCTGCCACGGCCTTCTCTGCAGACTGGAAGGCTGTCGACCAGGCTGCTTCGTATTCCTCCGGCGTCTCGACCGGGTCCAGGCCCTTCGTCTTGAGTGTGGCGACGGCTGTGAACTCGGGGTTGCCACCGAGCATGATGTCGGTACCACGACCGGCCATGTTCGTAGCGACGGTCACCGCGGACTTACGGCCCGCCTCAGCGATGATGGACGCCTCGCGCTCATGCTGCTTGGCATTGAGGACCTCGTGCGGGACACCCCTTCGACGCAGGAGTTCGGAGAGGTGCTCGCTCTTCTCGACGCTGACGGTGCCGACCAGGACCGGTTGGCCACGCTCGTGACGTTTGGCGAGATCCTCGACCACGGAGGCGAACTTGGCCGCTTCGGTGCGATACACGAGGTCGGCCTGGTCGTCGCGGATCATCGGCATGTTCGTGTCGATGGCCACGACGCCCAGCTTGTAGATGCTGTGCAGCTCAGCGGCCTCGGTCTGGGCCGTGCCCGTCATACCGGAGAGCTTCTCGTAAAGGCGGAAGTAGTTCTGCAGCGTGATCGTGGCCAGGGTCTGGTTCTCGTTCTGGATCTCGACGCCTTCCTTGGCCTCGATCGCCTGGTGCATGCCTTCGTTGTACCGGCGCCCGGCCAGCATCCGGCCGGTGTGCTCGTCGACGATGAGGATCTCGCCGTTCAGGTTGACGTAGTCCTTGTCCTTCTTGAACAGCTCCTTGGCCTTGATGGCGTTGTTGAGGTAGCCGATCAGCGGGGTGTTCACAGACTCGTAGAGGTTCTCGATGCCCAGGTAGTCCTCAACCTTGGCAATCCCGGCCTCCATGACACCGACGGTGCGTTTCTTCTCGTCGACCTCATAATCGCCCTCGCCGTCCTCGCCGCGGTTCAGGCGCTTGACCAGACTCGCGAACTGGACGTACCACTTGGTCGCCTGGTCGGCCGGACCGCTGATGATCAGGGGCGTGCGGGCCTCGTCGATGAGGATGGAGTCGACCTCGTCGACGATGCAGAAGCTATGACCGCGCTGGACGAGCTCGTCGCTGGACCACGCCATGTTGTCGCGCAGGTAGTCGAAGCCGAACTCGTTGTTGGTGCCATAGGTGATGTCCTTGGCGTACTCGAGGCGACGGCCAGCCGGCTCCATCTGACCAAGAATGCAACCGGTCTCCAGGCCGAGGGCCCGGTGAACCCGGCCCATCAGCTCGGACTGGTACGACGCGAGGTAGTCGTTGACGGTGATGACGTGGACGCCCTTGCCCTCAAGGGCATTGAGGTATGACGGGAGGGTCGCAACGAGCGTCTTGCCCTCGCCGGTCTTCATCTCGGCGACGTTGCCCAGGTGCAGGGCCGCGCCACCCATGATCTGAACGTCGAAGTGACGCTTGCCCAGGGTTCGCCTGCTCGCTTCACGCACGGCCGCGAACGCCTCGGGGAGGATGTCGTCGAGGCTCTCGCCGTCGGCCAGGCGCTTGCGGAACACATCGGTCTCGCCGCGCAGTTCCGCGTCGGTGAGCTTCTCGAAGTCCTCCTCAATCGCGTTGACCTGCTTGGCGATGACCTCCAGCTTCTTGAGGATGCGGCCTTCGCCGACACGCAGCAGCCGGTCAATGATCGGAATTGGCACGAGACACTCCTGATGAAATCAACCATGATGTGGGTCAGTACTCAGTTGGACCTAGGCTAGTCGGTGATGGCTCACCCTTCCTCTTCGTCTCCCGAAAACCCCATGTCTCCAAGAATCGCCCTGTCTGCAGAAAACGCCGTGTCCGCCGAAAAGGTGCCGCCGGCCGGGTCCTCCAACCAGCCTCCGTTGTTCGAGACCGCACGGCTGCGGCTGCGGCCATGGCGCGACACTGACGCTCCAGGCCCCGGCGAAGGACCGGACGACGACAGCCTGCGTTTCATGCCGGCCGGCGCCCAGCCCGGGCCGGATGACTTCCCGGCCTGGTTGGCGAAGCGTCGGCGGGACATGGACACCGGGACGGACCTGCACTGGTGCATCGCCGACGTGACATCCGACGCGATGCTCGGGAATGTCCAGATCTTCCGCATGGGACCCGTCCAGAACCGCTTCCAAGGCGAGCTCGGCTACTGGCTGCGCCCTGGCGCCAGAGGACAGGGCATCGTCGCTGAGGCACTCAAACCAGTCATCGCCAACGCATTCGCCCCGATCGAGCACGGTGGGCTCGGTCTCATCCGGCTGCACGCCGCCACGGACAGTGACAACACCGCCTCCCAGTCAATCCTGCGATCAGCCGGGTTCACCCAGTGGGGCGCCGACCACCAGGCCTGGCGGCGCACCGACGGATCGTTGTCCGATGGCGTGTATTTCGAGCTGCTGGTTCGCGATCTGCGGGCTTCAGGACGGCTCGACAGCAACGATCGCGCCGCCACGGCTCTGGAGCCGGTCACGCTGGAAGGCAATCCCCCGCACGCGGGAGAGGTGCCCAGAGTCCGACTTCGCGCGTGGCGGCACACGGATGCGGAGCGGGTCATGCAGGCGTGCTCGGATGAGCGCACCCAACTCTGGCTGGCCAGCGGCCTGCCGTCGCCGTACACCCTCGAGGACGCCCGCTCCTACATCGCCGTCCGCCACACGGAAGCCAGCGAGGGCAAGAGCCTTTCCTGGTGCGTGGCAGACCCCGAGAGCGATGTGTGCGTCGGCTCCGTGGCGATCATGCACCTGCGCCACGCCCTGGGCACCGCCGGAGAGATCGGCTACTGGACCCATCCCGACGCACGAGGTCACGGCATCATGTCCGAAGCCGTGCGGCTGGCTGTGCGACACGCGTTCATCCCGCGCGAAGACGGTGGCCTCGGACGACACCGCCTTCAGCTCGTCGCCGCGGAAGGCAACGCGGCCTCACAGCACATTGCCCGCGTCAACGGTTTCGTGGAGGTCGGCCGGGACCGGAAGGCCGAACCGCTGGGTGACGGGACGTTCGCCGACCTGGTGCGCTTCGACGTGCTGGTCGACGAATGGCCCGTTCCCGACTAGCCGACTCTGGGCGTGAGCCGAAACCGGGCTCAGACAGCACAGAAGGGTCACTGGTGGCGCAGGGTCGTGTGTGCCCGACCAGTGACGGACCTGCGCCAGGTGGCGCGATCGCGCTAGCC
>DAITND010000010.1:0-31016 GCA_036834825.1 Dermatophilaceae bacterium | reverse complement strand
CATCGTTGCTCATGTGCGGAGATCTCGCTTCGACGCTGGTGGATGTGGTCACGAAGTGCTGGTGTCAGGTGCTGCTGGGTCTGACGGCCGCGATGGTGTCCTGGGTGCTCTTGATGGCCCGTTCGGGCTTGCCCTGGAGGCTATCGATACTGCGCTTGCCGGCGAGCACCAGGATCACGCCGATCACCAGCAGAACGCCGGCCACGATGAGGAACGCGGCCCAGGGGGCCAGCCCCGCCGCAACCAGACCGTAGGCCGCAGAGATCAGCAGCAGGATCAGCGCCAGGAAGACCAGGGTCCCGGCCGCAGCGAACATGCCCGCACCGAGGCCGGCTTTCTTTGCGTCGGCCCTCATCTCGGCCTTCGCCAGAGCCAGCTCGCTGCGCATGATGGAAGAGATGTCGTGGGTCGCGTCGGCCACGAGCTGGCCGAGGGTGCGCTCCAAGGCGTCGTCGTTCTGACTGGTCATCGAACCTCACCTCCGGTGTTGTGTTCCCCACGACCCTACTCAGTGTGGGGCCGAAACAGGTGCCTGACGTCAGCGAACGGCCTGACTACGCGCGGAACAGGCTCTCCAGCTGCGGGTGCCAGCGTTCTTCTGCCGAGATCAGGACCTCGTCGCCTGCCGTGAACCGGGTGTCGCCGCGGACTGAGACCAGAGCGCGGTCACGGACCAGCATGTTGACCCAGACATCGGCGGCCTCCTCGGAGTCGCCGGCCGCTTCGGCGACGTCTTCGACGGTCCTGCCGTCCGCGGGCGAGCCTGGCACGACGGTCAGACGCAGCACTCCCTCAGGTTCCTCGGCCAGGCGCACCCCGAACGACCAGGGCTGGGGCTGCAGAACGCGCATCGGAAGGTGCAGCGCCCGGACAACAGTCGGCACGAGACTGCCCTGGACGATGACAGAGAACGCGACGACGATGATGACGATGTCGTACAGCTGATGCGCGCCCGGGATGTTTGCGGCCAGCAGAAGACTCCCCAGCAGGATGGGCACCGCACCCTTGAGGCCGGCGAAGAGCACGAAGGCAAGCTCGCCTCGGCGCAGCTTGGCTGGTATCAGGCACAGACCCACCAACAACGGCCGAATGATCAGAGCCATGGAGGCACCGAGCACCAGGCCTGGCACCCACACGTCCGTTCGAGTCAGGTCGGCAAGGTGCACGGTCAGGCCCAGCACCACGAACGCGACGATCTCGCCGAGGCTGGCCAGCGCCGAATGGAAGCGCTCGATTTCCCGCTTGAAGGGGGCTCGCTCGTCGCCCAGGACAATGCCGGCGACAAAGACCGCAAGGAAGCCTGAGCCGTGCGCCATGGTGGTCGCGCCATACAGAACCAGCACGCACGCGAGTGTTCGGAGCGGGTACAGGCCCTCACTTGGCAGCGAGACGCGGCGCATGAACCACAGCAGGGCTCGTCCGCCCAAGAGCCCGAAGGCGACCCCCATGCCCATCTGGAGGATGAACTCACCCCCGACGTGCACCAGAGCGCCGCCGCTGAGCGATCCGGCAGCCAGCAGGCTTATCAGGAGGGCGATGCCGACCGGGTCGTTCGCCCCAGACTCGCCCTCCAGAATTGTGGAGGAGCGGCCGGCTATCTCGCGTTGTCCCAGGATGGAGAACACGACCGCAGGGTCGGTCGGCGCGACGGCTGTGCCGAGCAGGAGCGCGACGTACCAGCTGAATCCGAACCCGAAGTGCGCCACGGCGGCCACTGCGACCGTCGTCAGAAACGTCCCGGCGACCCCTACCACAACGATGGGAGCGGCCGCGGCCTGGAATCGCCGCCAGCCGATGTGCATGCCACCGTCGAACAGGATGCATATCAGCGCCACGGTGACGATGCGTTCGACCATCCGCTCGGGCGGTGCCCTCAGGCCGGGCACGACGGCTGCCGCGAGGGCGGCAGCGGCCAGGAACAGTGCAGGTGCGGGAACCCGCAGCCGAGCCGTGAGCCGGTTGGAGAGCACTGCAACGACGGCCGCGAGCGACAGAAGAAGCAGCAGCTGGGCGAAGGGGCCGACGTCGGTCATGGACCTCCTTGGTCGGGGCAGCGGTCATCTCGTTGCCGACCAGACTTCCCGGCGCACCACGGTGAGTCTATCGGCTCAGGACCCTGGGCCAGGCTCAAACTGGTCGGCAGGCGCGGGGTCTGACGGCAACAAAAAGATGAAGGGCATCGGGCGCGCGGCACACCCAATACCCTTCACCTGTGAGGTGAGCTGCTCCTGGCTACCCCTCGCCGGAACCGGAAGCGAGGCCGCTCTTGATCAGGGCCATGACGCTCGAGTCGGCCAAGGTGGTGACGTCGCCGACCTCGCGGTTCTCGGCCACGTCCTTGAGCAGACGGCGCATGATCTTGCCCGAGCGGGTCTTGGGCAGCTCGTTGACGATCATGATCTGGCGCGGTTTGGCGATCGGGCCGATCTCTTTGGCGACGTGGTTGCGCAGCTCAGCCACGATGTCAGTGCCCTCATCGGCGTTGCCGCGCAGAATGACGAACGCACACACGGCCTGACCGGTCGTCTCGTCCTTGGCACCGACCACGGCGGCTTCTGCCACCTTGGGGTGGGACACCAGCGCGGACTCGATCTCGGTGGTGGACAGGTTGTGGCCTGCGACGATCATCACGTCGTCGACCCGGCCGAGCAGCCAGATGTTGCCGTCGTGGTCCTTCTTGGCGCCGTCACCGGCGAAGTACAGGCCGGGGAAACGCGACCAGTACGTCTCCTGATACCGCTCCGGATCGCCCCAGATACCTCGCAGCATGGCCGGCCACGGCTTGGTCAGAACGAGATAGCCGCCGGAGCCGTTCGGGACCGACTTACCCAGGTCGTCGACGACGTCAACGGCCATCCCGGGCACCGCGACCGTCGCAGAGCCGGGCTTGGTGTGGGTCACTCCCGGCAGAGGGCTGATCATGATGGCGCCGGTCTCGGTCTGCCACCACGTGTCCACGATGGGGCATTGGTCGCCGCCGATCACCTTGCGGTACCACATCCAGGCCTCGGGGTTGATCGGCTCACCGACTGTGCCCAGGAGCCGTAGGGAGGACAGGTCGAACTTCCCGGGGATCTCGTCGCCCCATTTCATGAAGGTGCGGATCGCGGTGGGCGCGGTGTAGAAGATGGTCACGCCGTACTTCTCGACAATCTCCCACCAACGGCCCTGGTGCGGGCTGTCAGGGGTTCCTTCGTACAACACCTGAGTCGCACCGAGGGCCAGCGGTCCGTAGACGATGTAGCTGTGCCCGGTCACCCAGCCCACGTCGGCCGTGCACCAGAACACGTCGCTCTCGGGGTGGACGTCATGCACGACGGAGTTCGTGTAGGCGGCCTGCGTCAGGTAGCCGCCGGTGGTGTGGTAGATGCCCTTGGGCTTACCTGTGGTGCCGGAGGTGTAGAGGATGAAGAGCGGGTGCTCGGAGTCGTGCCCCACCACCGGGTGGATGGGGTCCGCGGCTGCGAGTGCCTCATGCCACCACACGTCGCGGCTGGCGTCCCACGCGACCTCGGCGCCGGTGCGCCTGACGACCAGTACCTTCTCGACCGTGCTCTCACCACTGATGGCCTCATCGACCGCCGGCTTGAGCGGCGTTGCCGCGCCACGGCGATATCCGCCGTCAGAGGTCACCACAACCTTGGCCTGGGCATCGCCGATCCGGGTGCGCAACGCATCCGCGGAGAAGCCACCGAAGACCACCGAGTGCGGGGCGCCGATGCGCGCACACGCGAGCATCGTGATGACGGTCTCGGGGATCATCGGCAGGTAGATCGCGACCCGGTCACCCTTGCGGACACCGAGGGTATTCAACGCATTTGCCGCCCGCTGCACGTCGGAAAGAAGGTCGGAGTAGGTGATGTCCCGGGTGTCTCCGGGCTCGCCCACGAAGTGGATCGCAACCTTGTCGCCTCGGCCCGCCTCGACGTGGCGGTCGACGCAGTTGTAGGAGGCGTTCAGCTCGCCGCCGACGAACCACTTGGCGAAGGGAGCATCGCTCCAGTCGAGGGTTTTGTCGAAGTCCTTTGTCCACGTCAGGTACGAGTGCGCCTGATCGGCCCAGAAACCCTCGTGGTCGGCGGAAGCCGCGGCATACAACTCGGCCTTGCCATTGGCTTGAGCGGTGAACTCGGCGCTGGGCGGGAAATAGCGGCTCTCATGCGACAGGTTCTCAAGGGTCTCGTTGGACACAACATCCTCCAGATCACAAGCGGGGTTATGGTCATACTCAAGCCGGTAATGGCTCGCACATCAAGGGCTTCGAGGATCTTGGGCGTCCGGCGGGCTGTTGCCGCGATGAGCGGTCGGATCGGTCAGCTGAGTGATTTGCCGAGGTGCACCGCGTCGGGTTCGTCCACGTAGTGGCCGTATGGCTTGCCATCGACGTCGGTGTAGCCCGATGACCGGTAGAGCTCGATCGCGCTCGTCTGCGGCCGCCCGGTCTCCAGGACCAGCCAGTCGATCCCGGCGGCGCGGGCACTGGTTTCAAGCTCCGCCAGGACCACGCGGGACAGGCCGCGGCCTCTGGCGCAGGGCGCGACATACATCCGCTTGATCTCTGCGGCGTTCGCGGAAGGGAGGCCGGGTCGATCGCCAAGGCGTCGCCACCCACCCATCGCGACGGGGACACCCCGCAGGTACCCCACCACGAAGTGCCCGGTGGGTGCTTCGAAGTCGGCAACCTCCACGAAGCTCTCGTCACCCGGCCCACCGTAGAGCTCGCTGTAGTGCGCCTGTACCTCAAGGGTCAGCGTGACGACGTCAGGGTGGCCGTAGGGGCGGGGGATGAGTTCCACGACAGGACTGTATGCCGGTTGGTCACCCGGTGGTCGTGGCCATGACGTCGTGGCTGCCAGCGCAGGACCGCACACCTGCATGGCATGCGCCCGCAGGCAATTGCGCCAACTCAAGCGGCACCGTCGTGACAATGCGTAGCCTTGGAGATTATGGATCGGGACGAGCAGGCTGAAGCACCATGGCCGGTTTAGGAGCAATGGCCGATCGACCTTGAGGTGATGGTGGCGAAGAACATCCGCTGGCTCAGGGAAGGTCGTGGCATCAGCCAGCAGCAGCTCGGGTCAGACCTGTTCCTGTATGGTTCTGTGATCCACCAGATCACCGTCGCCAAGCTTGAGTCAGGGGCGAAGCCGGTACGGCTCAACGATATTGCGGCGATTGCGGCCTATGTCGAAGTGCCTATCGAGGCGCTATGGCAAGACGACGCCGAGATGCCGAAGAGAATCGGCGACGAGCGTCAAGGCGCCGCCCAGGCCGCCGATGTGGAGCAGACAGCTGCCGACTACTACACCCAACAGAGGATCGAGCGGCTGCGGGACAAGTGAGGGCGAACGAGAACCGCCCGGCTACGTTGTTGGACAACGTAGCCGGGCGGTTCAGGCCGATCATTGACGTGCAGGCAGTGCCGACACCGCCTCTTCTGACATCCGGGCCAGGGTCAGCGGGGCCAGGTCGGCAGGATGACCTTCTTGGCGGTGTTGTTGAGGACGCCGGCGAAGGATGCGTACCATGCCACCAGGGCGGTGATCAGGCCCAGGTAGCCGCCGATCTTGGTCATCGACGTGGAACTGCCGAGCTCGCCCACCGTCAGGAACGCGAAGGTGAGCAACAAAGTCGCGAACAGCATGAAGAGCACTCCCGATATCCGTGAGGCGACCACCATCATGTAGAGCGTGAAGATGGTCCAGGCCAGCAGGAACACGCCGACCCCCTTGCCCGCGTCGGTCCCGGTCGTGGGCAGGTCCTTGGCGTGCGAGACGAGGTACCAGAACGCCATCCAGAATGCGCCGTATGAGCCGAACGCCAGGGCGCCGAACGTGTTGCCCTTGGCGAACTCCCACATCCCGGCGAACAGCTGGGCGATGCCGCCGTAGAACAGTGCCACGCCGAGGACGACGACCTCGGCGGACTTGGGCGCAATTCCCGAGTTGAAGCAGCTGAGCATGAAGGTGGTGAGCGCGAACCCTGCCAGGCCAAGTGGTCCGGGATCGGCGAAGTGTGCGCCGAACGACGGTGCGGGAGCGGTTGTGGGGGATGCTGAGTGGGCCGAAACCTGTGCCATGACTTTCCTTTCACGAGGGCGGCAGGCCGCCCGGAGAACTCACAGATTAGGGGCCCAGGAGGTCGGCCGTCAGACCTCGCGCCTGCTCATGCGACCACCGGGCGCACGGTCTCGATGTGCGGGCGTGGAGGTCACGCCGAGCGGTCAGTCTGGGACGCCAAGCGGTTAGAAGTCGCCGGTGCCTCAAGGGCGCTGTTCGGCGAGGTGGGCGCTGAGGACCTCGGGGGCATGCAGACGCACCATCGTGCGGGCCGTCCCCCGTGGGATGCGTTTGGGAGTTGCCACAGAGACCACTGCCATGACGACGAAGGTGGTCGGCAGCGTCCACGCAGCAGGCTGGGTGAGCAACGCCCCGGCCCAGCCGCCGTGCACCTGTCCAAAGATTGTCGTGAGCACCGCCGCGCTCGCCAGGGTGCCGCCGACGACCAGGCCGGCCCCGGCACCGGTAGTGGACAGGCGTCGCCACCAGATGCCCAGGACGAGAAGGGGGCAGAAGGTAGACGAAGCGATAGCGAAGGCCAACCCCACTGTGTCAGCCAGCCCGATGTCCCGGGCTGCAAGTGACAGCCAGAAGGGCACGATGACCGCGGCGATCGCAGAGATTCGGAAACCGTTGATCGAACGGGCGTCATTGCCGGTGAACCTCTGCACGCGGCCCCGGACCAGGTCCTGGTCGACGACACCGGCCACGCAGATCGTCAGACCAGAGGCCGTGGATAGCAAAGCCGCAAACGCACCACCGGCCAGCATCGCGGACATGAGCTGACCGACCACTCCGGGAACGACGGCTGTGGGCAGTAGCAGGGTGACCGAGTCCGGGGAGGTGCCGGCCGGCAGGTGGGGCAGGTAGATGCGTCCGAAGGCTCCGTACAGCGGGGGAAAGAGGTAGAAGACGCCGAGCAGCGCCAGCACCACCGATGTCGTTCGCCTGGTGGCCGGTCCGTCGGGGTTGGTGTAGAAGCGCACCAACACGTGAGGAAGGCCCATCGTCCCGAAGCAGAGTGCCAGCAGCGTGCTGTAGGTGGCGTAGACGGGGTGCTCCACTCCGCCGAATCCGCTGAGCGGATGCGACCACTGCTGACCCGGTGGCACAGAGTTCACGTGCACAATCGGCTGACCGTGGCGCATCCACCATGAGAGCAGGATGAACGCGGGGACGCTGATGGCGGTCAGTTTGATCCAGTACTGAACGGCCTGGACCAAGGTGATGGACCGCATGCCACCGCCAACGACGTTGATCAGGACCACGACCGCGACGACGAGGTTGCCCACCCACGTCGGTGCCCCGCTAACCGCATGGAGAGCCAGACCCGCAGCCTTGAACTGCGGCAC
Source organism: Dermatophilaceae bacterium (assembly GCA_036834825.1). Lineage (GTDB taxonomy): Bacteria > Actinomycetota > Actinomycetes > Actinomycetales > Dermatophilaceae > UBA4719. Next base: position 23,605 of record DAITND010000010.1, on the reverse strand, counting down.
GAGATAGAGCCATCCGATGCCCAGGACCAAGAACGAGCAAAGCCTGCGAATCGCGACACTCTCGAGCCGCGCCTCGGCGAAGTCCGGGATGGTGTAGGCGCCGGAGCGCCGAAGTGGCGCCGCCACGAGCAGCAGGAGGACGAGATATCCGACCGTGTATCCGACCGGCAGCCACAGCATGTCTGCGCCCAGCGTGTATACCAGTCCGGCGACCCCGAGAAATGAAGCGGCAGAGAGGTACTCGCCGCCGATCGCGGACGCGTTCCACGTGGGGGTGACGGTGCGGCTCGCCACATAGAAGTCGCTGGTCGTCCGGGACAGTCGGAACCCGAGGGCGCCGATCGTTAATGTCACCACGCACACCGCGGCAATGGCGGTGATGCCGAACGACGTGTTCACCCGCGCCTCATCGTCGTGATACGAGCTCGGTGAACTCGCGTTCAATCTGTGCGCTCTGTCTCACGTAGTAGTGCCCGGCGAGCCACACCGCGGGGTAGATGAGCACACCAAGAATCAGCCACGGGAGTGGAATCGGGCCGACGTCCAGGGTCCGGGTGGCCGGCACCAGGAGAAATAGCAGCGGCAGTCCGCCGATCATCATCGTTGCTGACGCCAATAGGGACATCGAAAGCCGCCACTGCGCCCGGATGAGGGTTGCCATGTATAGCTCGCCCAGGCGGGTCTGCTCATCGATGTCGGTCGCGACCGGACGCACCGGTCCTTTACGCGGTGTGCCCATTCGGGGGGAGGTGACCCGCACCCGCTTCTGGGGTCCGGGCGTCTGGTTCGGGGAACCTGGCATCAGGGCTACGAGGACGACGAAGACTGCGGGGACGACGACGTGTCCGGTGGCAGCGCGGGCGCCACACCCGACAAGGAGAGCCGGTCGCGTAGGTCGCGCAGGTGGCGCCTGCTCACCTGGAGCTCGACGTCGCCGAGCCGGATCTTGCAGCCTCCGTGGCCGCTGATCACGGCATCGACCTGGGGCAGGGACACGAGGGTGCTGCGGTGGATACGCACGAATCCGGCTCCGGCCCAACGCTCTTCCAGAGTCGTCAGGGACGTGCGCACAAGGTGTGATCCGGTGGCCGTGTGAAGCCGTGCGTAGTCGCCCTGCGCCTGGGCATATCGCACCTGCGAGCGTTTGATGAACGTCGTGACACCGCCCAGCCCGACCGGGATCGTCTCGTCGGTCACGGCCGGACCCGATGGTCCCGTACCCGTTGCCGCAGCCAGCGCGGTGACCACCCGTCGCACCGCCTCCGACAGCCGAGCGGCGCGGACCGGCTTCATGACGTAGTCGGTCGCGCGCACCTCGAAAGCGTCGACCGCGTGCTCGTCGTAGGCGGTCACGAACACCACCTGCGGCCGGTCCGCGAAGCGTGCCAGAACCCGTGCCAGAGCCATTCCGTCTAGGCCGGGCATCTTTATGTCGCAGAACACCACGTCGACGGGAGCGGAGTCCAGGTCGCGTAGAGCGTCGGCCCCGTTGGACGCGGTCCTGATGTCACCGATCCGGTCGTCCTGGCGCAGCAGGTAGGTCAGCTCGGACAGCGCCGGGGCCTCGTCGTCAACCACGAGTGCCCGCAGACCGGCTGTACGCGGGGTCATCTGCTCGGACATGTGGGTCAGACTACGACGACGGTCGTACGCCGGGGGCGAACTTGGGAATACGGAAGGTCACCTTGGTGCCTGCGCCCGGCGCCGTCTCGACCACCAGGCCGCGGTTGTCGCCGTATGCCTGGCGCAGACGGGCGTCGACGTTACCCAACCCCACTGAGTCCTCCAGAGACGTCCCGGCCAGAACCGCGCGCACCACTTCGGGGTCGGAGCCGATGCCATCGTCCTCGACCACGATTTCGGCCTCGGAACCCCGGTCGCTGGCGGTGATGCTGACGTGCCCGACGCCCTCCTTGGACTCGAGTCCGTGATGGACCGCGTTCTCCACCAGCGGCTGGATCGCCAGGTACGGCACGGCGATGGAGAGCACCTCGGGGGCCACCAGCAGTGAGATCTGCAGCCGATCCCCGAAACGAGCCTTCTCCAGGGCAAGGTAGTGCTCGATGTTGCCCAGCTCCTCCGCCAGTGTGGTGAACGCTCCGCCGCGACGGAACGCGTAGCGGCTGAAGTCGGCGAACTCCAGGAGGAGATCACGGGCACGGTCAGGGTCGGTGCGCACGAACGAGGCGATGGCGGCAAGGGAGTTGTAGATGAAGTGGGGGCTGATCTGGGCCCGAAGCGCCCGTAGCTCAGCCTCCACTGCGCGGGACCGCTGACGGCCCAGGTCGGCCAGCTCGACCTGGGTGGACACCCACCCGGCCACTTCCTCGGTGGCCCTCACCAGACCCGCGGAGGCGTTCGGTCCGTAGGCGGCCAGAGCTGCCACGACGCGGTCGTCAGAGATGACCGGTGCCAGGATCGCGGTCCGGATGAGGCACGTCGGATCTCCGCAGGCCACATCTTTGGAATCGAGGACCACTGTGCGACCGGAGGCGAGCACCTCGCTGGCGTGTCGCCACACCTGGTCCCGGTGATGGGTCCCCGTTCCATCCCAGGCGAGCGTGGAGTCCTTGTCGCACACAGCGATTGCCTGGGTGCCCAACATGGCGCGCAGGTGCTTGGCCGCCTTGGACGCGCCTTGGGCTGTGAGTCCCTCGTGAAGGTGTTGGGAGGCCCGCGACGCCGTGTGGAGCGTGTCGTAGGTCTTGCGGTCGACCGGGGAGCCGAACTCTCGGCGACGACGGCCGGCTCTCGTGAAGACCCAGGCCAGGGTCATCATGGCGATCGGCACGACGATGACAATGACGAGTGTGGGTAGGTCGATGGATGGGGGCACGTGGCGAACTCTAGGCTGCAAGGCGTGTCTACCATCGCTGAATCCCTCGCCCCGCTGTCGGCCCTGCCTGGCGTCGCCGAGGCCACCGAAGCCGCACGGCGGGCCTGCACGCAGCTGCGCTGGCATCCGGCGCTCCGGCGTCGGATCCCTGAAGCGGCCGCGGAGTCGCGGGTCCGGGGTGCCCGCGCAAGCGCCGCCCTCGACGGCGCCGAGATGGATCTAGACCTGGTTCGCGATCTTATGCGCGGCGCAACGGCATGGCCGCGCAGTCCCGACCCGCTCGAGGCCGTTCTGCAGGGAGCGGTGCAGGCCACAGCCGAGACGGAGCACATCCGTGCGACGGTCCTCACGGCGCCGTCCCAGGCGCTCGCCCGGCTCCACGCGGCCGCCGCTGGCCACTTGCTTCCGGAGGCACAGGTTGGACGCCCTCGGCAGGCGGGTGAGGTCTCGCGCGAGTTCTCAGATCTCGGGCCGTCGCCTGACGGATCCGTGGTCAGAGACAGGCTTTCAGGAATCCTGGAGCTTTTGCTCTGTGCCAAGGACTCCTCTGCCGTCGTCGTGGCGGCGCTGGTGCATGCGGAGATCGCGACCGTCCGACCCTTCGTACGCGGCAACGGGCTGGTCGCCCGGGCGATGGAGCGGGCGATCGTCCAGGCCAGCGGACTGGACCCGACCGGGGTCGCCGTCGTCGAGCTGGGCCATAGCGCCAGTGGCGCCGGTGGCGGTGCGGCTTACCTGGGCGCGCTCGCGGCATACGGAACGGGCTCACGGCAGGGGGTCGCGCTGTGGATCACACACTGTGCCCAGGCCATCGTGGCCGGGGCTGAAGAGGGCGGCCGTATCGCCGACGCGGTCCTCGTCGGTCGCCTCACCTGAGTCGCTTGACTGACCGCGGCGCGGCTGACCACCACGTCCGCGGCTGACTCCCACGTCCGTCCGAAAGTCAAGACTTTTATTTGCTGCTGAATGGGAGTAGACAAGGAGATAGGTCGACGAGCGAGAGCTCGACGGCCCCGCGAGACAAACGGGCACCCACGCGCGGGCAGTCCACTGATGGACCGATCGTGGCGGGCTTGTCCCACTGCGACTAGTAGATTCACGCTTGGTAACTCGCAAGTCTCGCGGTCTGATGGCACCCCGTTCGCGGGGTGCCATCATCCTGTGTGCGCTGCCACCTACTTTGTGAGCCCGCTCACGTGCGTTGTTCCCACGCCGTTTGCAATCGGCCCCCCAAAAGGCCCATCATTCTGTTATGCACATTCCCCCTCGGGGTTGAGTGTGCCGGCGCACCAACTCCTCCCCCCGGAGTCTGGAGCGTCGACGGCCCCCGATGTCCCCCGTCGGGGGCCGTCCCTATTCTCCGCCATATGGGGGTTTCCACAACCTGTAGACGGTTCGTCCCACCGTCCACAGGTCGGTGGGAGCGATGGCCGGCCAGCTGACCTCAGAGCCACTCTGGTCCCATGAAGACGGCACACATCATCGGAGTGGTTGGTGGGTCAGGCGGCGTGGGTGCCTCTGTGCTCACCGCGGCGATCGCGGTCCGCGCAGCACAGGCGGGACTGCGCCCGGTCTGCCTGGACGGCGACCGGCTCGGCGGGGGACTCGACGTCACACTGGGCATCGAACAGGAGCCGGGGGTGCGCTGGCCCGATCTGGCTGGGGCCAGGGGTCGAATCGACGGTTCCGAGCTGCTGCATCGCCTCCCGTCGGTTGACGGAGTCGATGTTCTCTCGTTCGATTGCGCCCGCGACGAGCCGCTGGCCGCCGAGATCTTTCGGGACGTGCTCCTTGCACTGCGCGTTGCGGCGGATGTAGTCGTTGTCGACCTCCCGCGCCCCGACCACGAGATCTTTGCGGCGCTGGCGCCCTCGGTCGATGTGATGGTTCTGCTCGCCGGGTCGGGCATCTGTGACCTGGCGGGGGCGAGCGCGATCGCTGAGCACCTGATCCAGGTCTGTCCCGACATATGGCTCTGCTTGCGCACCAAAGGCAAGGGGAGTCACTTCGCGGACACCGTGGCGGGAGCCCTGGACCTACCTCTCCTGGCGGTGGTCCGTGAGGAGCCGTCGCTGTCCGCTGACGTGCTTCAGGGAACACCGCCAGGAAGCTCCGCACGGAGCGCACTGGCTGCCGCCGCCGACGCTGTCCTGGCGCGGTGTGTCACGGCGTTGCCGCCGAGATGCCTCGTGAGCGTGTCACCCACGCGCCTCGGCCCCGCGCAGTATGACAATTCTGCCCGTGGTCTCCTCCGGCTTCGTCCTCGTCCTGCGCCCTGATCTGCGCCACACCCGTTCGGGCCACCGGAGGATCCGGCGGCGGCGCAGGAACCCCACCCAGACTCACGGGGCCAGGCCGTCTGCATCGTCGTCTGTGCCGTCGTCTTCATGGTCGGCTGCGCCCTGTGTTGCCGCGACGGCCTTGTCCTTGCGTAGCGGCTTGAGCTTCCTGTGTCCTGGTTGTGCGGCGCGTTCCCCGGCTGATCCAGGTGAACCCGAGGCCGAGCAGGAAAACGGAGAGTGCGCCGGCAAAGGACAGATCCAGGGGCGAGGCTGAGATGGTGACGACGCGTGCTGTCAGTGCGATCGTCGTCGAGGTGGTCGCTGTGGCGATCACCCAAAGACGGTGGCCCCAGCAGCGACCAGGGTAGGTGCGAAACTGAGTGCAATCACGAGAAAGCCTCCTGTACTCGTCGGCCGGTGGCCGTTGTGACGGTGTCAGGGGTGGCTATGACACCCATTCCCGGGTGTTTCGACTGCTCCCGCACGATCCGGGCGTCCCTCTGCCGCATCTGGGGACCCGGCGAGAACGGCTGTCAACAAAGAGATGGCGCCGGCCTTGTCCAGGGGTTCGTTGCCGTTGCCGCACTTGGGAGACTGGACGCACGAAGGGCAACCGGTCGCACATTCGCAGGCCACGATCGCGTCCCGTGTCGCGGTCAGCCAGATCCTGGCGGCACGGAACCCTCGCTCGGCGAATCCTGCGCCTCCGGGATGACCGTCATAGACCAGGATCGTCGGACGGCCCGTGTCCGGATGAAGCGCGGTCGAGACGCCCCCGATATCCCAACGATCCGAGGTGGCCACCAGGGGCAACATGCCGATGGCCGCGTGTTCGGCAGCGTGGGCTGCTCCCGGGATGTTGCTCTCGGAGACCCCCGCCGCGTCCAGCATCTCCTTGGTCATGGTCCACCACACCGCCTTGGTGTGCAGAGCCCGCTCCGGCAGGTCGAGTGGATGCTCACCCAGGACCTCCCCACCAGGCAGTATGCGCAGGAACGACGTCACCTGAGAACGCACATCGACGCTGCCGAAACACAGCTCGGCCAGCCCCCAGGCCTGCGACTGCTCGATGCGGCCGATGTCGAACGCGCTCACGGACCGCGCCCGGGTGGACCATCCCGGATCGCCGGCCACGACGATCGCATGGGCGTCGTCGATGTCGTAGTGGGCGACGACGAAGGTCTGACCCTGATGTACGTATACCGCACCTGTATGGACGCTTGAGTGGGCTGCTGGTCCGTCCACAGTGCCCAGCACACGTCCCGTGGACCGCTCGACAATGCGCACGGTCTCACCAGAGCCACGTAGCGAGACATGGTCCGTAGCTCGTTCGGGTCGCGTCCAGAACCACCCACCCGGCCGTCGCCGCAGCAGCCCGCGAGCCACCAGCACCTCCAACAGACCAACCATCGTCGGCCCAAACACCTGCTCGTCGGCTGCCGTGAGCGGCAGCTCGGCGGCGGCAGCGGCCAGATGTGGCGCGAGGACGTAGGGGTTCTGCGGATCGAGGACGGCGGCTTCCACAGGCCGTTCGAACAACGCCTCGGGGTGGTGGACCAGATAGGTGTCCAACGGGTCGTCGCCGGCGATCAGGACCGCCAGGGACGGGGATCCGTTGCGTCCGGCACGACCGGCCTGTTGCCACAGGGACGCACAGGTCCCCGGCCAGCCCGCCATCAGCACCGCGTCCAACCCGCTCACGTCAATGCCTAGCTCCAGAGCGTTGGTGGCCGCCAGACCGCGTAACGCACCCGAGCGGAGCCGTTCTTCCAGCTCACGTCGCTCCTCCGGGAGATATCCACCGCGATAGGCCGCGACGCTGGGCCCAAGCCCCGGGTCCACCTCGGACAGCGATCGCCGGGCGCTCGCAGCGACCGCCTCGACGCCGGCACGGGAGCGACCGAATGCGACGGTCTGCACGCCGTCGACCACCAGGTCTGCCAGGAGGTCGGCGGTCTCGGCAACGGCACTGCGCCGATGCGGCGCATCGAGCTTGTCAACGTCGTCGCCACGCCCGCCCTGGACCAGCCCGGGCTCCCACAGGCCGAACGTCATCGCCTCCCGGGGCGACCCGTCGAGGATGACAGGCCGGACTGGCATGCCGATCAGGGCACTGGCCTGGCTTTCAGGGTCCGCGACCGTCGCGCTCGCGAGGATGAAGGTGGGGAAGGCGCCATAATGTGCGGCAACACGGCGCAGCCGTCGCAACAGCGCAGCCAGGTGCGAGCCGAATACACCTCGGTAGACATGACATTCGTCGATCACGACGTAGCGCAGCGATCTCAGGAACGGGGCCCATCGCGGGTGACCGGGCAGCAGTGAGTGATGCACGAGATCGGGGTTGGTCAGGACGTACTGGCTGTGGCCGCGGATCCAGCGGCGTTCGTCCGCCGGCGTGTCACCGTCGTAGGTCGCAGCTCGCAGCCCGGGGATGGCCAGCGCGGTCAGGCGCGCCAGCTGGTCGGCGGCCAAAGCCTTCGTCGGGCTCAGATAGAGCGCGGTGGCGCCCCGACCGGACGGCGCAGCCGCACCGTCGACAACGTCGGACAGCACCGGCAGCAGGTAGCCGAGGCTCTTGCCCGAGGCCGTGCCGGTGGAGATGACGACATGGAGGCCGTCGTGGGCGTAGTCCGCGGCCTGCCGCTGATGGGACCACAGCGTCGTGATACCAGATGTGCCCAAGGCCGAGTAGACGGCTGGGGCAACCCAGTCGGGCCACTGGGCGACCTGTTCACGGCGGGAAGGCACCTCGTGGACGTGCACGAGCCGTTCCTTGCGCCGCCCGCTGGACAGACGCGACAGCGCCTCCGGGGGGTCGAAGACCCGCCGGGTCACAGAAGGTGGATCCATGGGCATCAACAAACCGTATGCCTCCGGTTGCGCGACGGGGCTAGTGTGACTTCGGAGTGACCGTTCCGATGACGACGAGAGGAGCGCGACGTGGATCTGTCCATCACCAGCGAGGCTCGCGGCGAGACAACTGTCGTGCACGTGGCCGGGGAGATTGACGTCTACACAGCTCCAGTCTTGCGTGAACATCTCGACCAGCACATCTCGGCGGGGCGCCACGATCTGCTGGTCGACCTCGGGGGGGTCTCGTTCATGGCCTCGACCGGTCTCGGCGTACTCGTCGGGCGACTCAAACTGGTTCGCGCCGCCAATGGCACGCTGCGTCTGGTGTGCTCGAGCGAGCGCATTCTCAGTGTGTTCTCGATCACAGGCCTGGACAAGGTCTTCCAGATCTTCCCAAGCGTCGATGATGCGCTGGCCGCCACCGCCTCGACCGCCTGACGCAGGCCGCAGCCGTCCAGCGCGCCCCGCGGGGCGGGAGACACCTCGCGCCGACACCGGAAGGACACCTTCTGCGGGTTACAATGACCCGCACCACACCCGCCCCGGCGGGTAGGTTGCCGCGTCACGACGGGGACTAACTGGCTACACCTCACGAGTCCGTTGTGCGCAAGCTCGAGTGTGATCTCCCGCATGTCCTTACAGGAGGATTGAATGCCAGGCCTTATCCCAGCCGTTGGCCCGCCCACGCTTACTTTGACAGGCTCCAACCCCACCTTGGTGATCTTGGTTGCCGTCATCGCCGTCGTGGCTTTGACCATGGGTGTCGTCTTCCGTCGGCAGGTTCTCGCTGCTGACCCCGGCACCGCAAAGATGCAAGAGATCGGCGATGCCGTCGAGGAAGGTGCCCACGCCTATCTGGCTCGTCAGTTCAAGACGCTCTCGGTCTTCGTGGTCATCGTCTTCTTCCTGCTTTTGGTTCTCCCTGCAGACACTGCAGGGATTCGGTGGGGACGCTCCGGCTTCTTCATCCTCGGGGCGCTCTTCTCCGCATCGGTCGGCTACTTCGGCATGAGCCTGGCGGTCAAGGCCAACGTGCGCGTCGCCGCAGCCGCCAACGACTCAGGTCGCGACGTGGGCATGCGTATCGCCTTCCGCACCGGTGGCACGGTCGGCATGTTGACCGTGGGCCTAGGTCTGCTGGGCGCTTCTTCGGTGGTGCTCATCTACAAGGGCAACGCACCCACGGTGCTCGAGGGGTTCGGGTTCGGTGCGGCTCTGCTGGCCATGTTCATGCGGGTCGGCGGCGGTATCTTCACCAAGGCGGCTGACGTCGGCGCCGACCTGGTCGGCAAGGTCGAGGCCGGCATCCCCGAGGACGACCCGCGCAACGCCGCGACGATCGCTGACAACGTCGGCGACAACGTCGGCGACTGCGCAGGCATGGCGGCCGATCTCTTCGAGTCGTACGCAGTGACCCTGGTCGCCGCCCTCATCCTGGGCAAGGAGGCGTTTGGAGAGCAGGGTCTCGTATTCCCGCTGATCGTTCCCGCCATCGGCGCGCTGACCGCAATCATGGGCGTCTTCATCACCAAGCCTCGTCCGGGTGAGAACGGCCTCAACGCGATCAACCGGGGCTTCTTCATCTCGGCGGCAGTCTCGGCGGTGCTTGCGGCCGTAGCAGCCTGGGTGTACCTGCCGGCCACGTTCGCGGGTCTGAAGTTCACCGACACCGTCGCGGGACAGTCGATCGCCAAGCTCGACGGCACGAAGGTGCTCTTCCTGGCGCTAAACCCGCGCATCGTGGCCACGCTGGCGGTCTTCATCGGTATCGCACTCGCCGCGATCATCCTCATGCTGACCGGACACTTCACCGGCACCGACAAACGTCCGACGATGGACGTTGCCCGAACCTCGCTGACCGGCGCGGCCACGGTCGTGCTGTCCGGCATTGGCGTCGGCCTGGAGTCGGCGGTCTACACCACGGTCATCATCGCCTCGGCGGTCTACCTGGCTTTCCTGCTCGGTGGCGGATCCATTTTCCTGTCGTTGTTCCTGGTCGCCCTGGCCGGTTGTGGTCTGCTGACCACGGTCGGCGTCATCGTCGCGATGGACACCTTCGGCCCGGTCTCGGACAACGCCCAGGGCATCGCCGAGATGTCTGGCGACGTACATGGCGACGGAGTTCAGGTCCTGACCGAGCTCGACGCGGTCGGCAACACCACCAAGGCCATCACCAAGGGCATCGCGATCGCAACTGCTGTGCTGGCTGCCACCGCCCTCTTCGGGTCGTACACCGACGCCTGGCAGACCGAGCTCACCAAGATCGCTACAGCGGCCAAGCTCACCGACTTCCCGAGCAACTTCGTCAAGTCGATGTTCGACCTGCAGATCGTCACACCGAGCACGCTGGTGGGTCTGCTCATCGGAGCCTCGGTCGTCTTCCTCTTCTCCGGCCTGGCCATCAACGCCGTGACTCGTGCGGCAGGTGCCATCGTCTTCGAGGTGCGACGTCAGTTCCGTGAGCACCCCGGGATCATGGACTACACCGAGAAGCCCGAGTACGGCCGCGTCGTCGACATCTGCACGAAGGACTCGCTGCGTGAGCTCGCCACGCCCGGACTGCTCGCGGCGCTAATGCCTGTCGTGGTGGGCTTCGGCCTGGGGATCGGCCCGCTGGCCGGGTTCCTGGCCGGTGCCATCGGCACAGGCGCCCTGATGGCCGTCTTCCTGGCCAACGCAGGTGGGTCGTGGGATAACGCCAAGAAGATCGTCGAGGACGGTGCCCACGGCGGCAAGGGCTCTGCTGCCCACGAAGCCACGGTCATCGGCGACACCGTCGGGGACCCGTTCAAGGACACGGCAGGACCGGCGATCAACCCGTTGCTCAAGGTCATGAACCTCGTGTCGGTGCTTATCGCCCCCGCGATCGTCACCCTCAGCATCGGCCCCGGCGCGAACGACGTCATCCGATACGGCATCGCGCTGACCGCTCTGGCAATTGTGGTGGTCGCCGTGGCGATCAGCCGTAGTCGCGAGATTGGTATCGGTGTCGACAGTGACGACAGCGGCAACGGCGACGACAAGCTTGCCGTGGACGAGCCTGCGTCGGTCTGAGCTCAGAGCGAAGTACTGACCCACAGACCAATGGCCGGTCACTTCATCCCAGGTGACCGGCCATTGGGTCTGCCGGAGGTCATGTGGTCTGAGGTCGTACGTACCTCAGAGGTCAGCTGAACTGCCAGGATCGCTTTGACAGGCCGTACCAGAACCCGTCAATGACACTGCGGTTCGTCAGGTCGCCGCTCTCGTAGGCCGCACCCAGGGCCACGAACAGCGGCGCGAAGTGCTCCGTGCGCGGATGTGCCTGGTGGGCGGCCGGCGCCGTGGCCAGGAAGTCCAGCATCGAGTCGACGTCGGTTGACTCCATCGTCTCGCGGGCCCAGGCGTCGAACTCGCGGGAGGCCGCGGGGGCGGGGGCGTCCGAGTCGGCGCCGGGGTTGAACCAGCGCAGGTTGTGGGTGGTGAACCCCGACCCGATGATCAGAGTCCCCTGGTCGCGCAGTGGCGCGATCTTGCGGCCGATCTCGAACAGCTTCTGGGGGTCGAGGGTCGGCATCGACATCTGCAGGACCGGGACGTCGGCCTGCGGGAACATCTCGACGAGCGGGACGTAGGCGCCGTGGTCCAGGCCGCGGCTCTGGTCATGGTGCACCGGTGTGCCGGGAGCGGTGAGCAGCCTGGTGACGTCTGCTGCGAGTGCAGGGGCGGCGGGCGCGTCATACGTCACCTCGTAGTATCGCTGCGGGAAGCCCCAGAAGTCATAGATCAGAGGCATTTTCGTCGTTGCCGACAGGGCGAGCGGGGCCTGCTCCCAGTGGGCCGAGACCATGAGAATGCTCTCCGGTCGGGGCAGATCGGCTGACCAGGAGGCGAGCTCCTTGGTCCAGGTGCTGTCATCCGCGAGCGGGGGAGCGCCGTGGCTGAGGTACAGAACGGGCATCCGGCTCGTGTTGGCCGCAGGGTCAGCTGTCGTGGTCATGACCCAACAATATCTCGACAAGTTCAATGTTCAACTATATCTCAGTTGTGTTCCTCGCCACCAACTCCTCCCCAGGTTGCCCTGTACCAGCCAATAGGCGCTACGGTCGATGCGCATTGCCATGTCGGAGCAGCGACGAATCCGCTGCACGTGGTGATGGGAAGGTGATGATGCAACGTGGCAAGTACATCTGCACGCAAGACCTCTGGACGCACGCTCGTCATCGTCGAGTCACCGGCAAAGGCCAAGAAGATCGCCGAGTACCTCGGCAAGGGCTACGACGTGGACGCCAGCGTCGGGCACATCAGGGACCTGCCCAGCCCGAGAGACATGCCGGCGGAGATGAAGAAGGGGCCCTACGCCAAGTTCGCCGTCGACGTGGACAACGGCTTCGACGCCTATTACGTGGTCGACCCCGACAAGCGCAAGAAAGTGTCCGAACTGAAGCGCCTTCTCAAGGACGCCGACGAACTCCTGCTGGCCACCGATGAGGACCGCGAGGGCGAGGCCATCGCGTGGCACCTCTTGGAGGTCCTCAAGCCCCAGGTGCCGGTCCGCCGGATGGTGTTCCATGAGATCACCAAGGAAGCGATCATTCGCGCCGCCAACGAGACCCGCCAGCTCGACACCCGTCTTGTGGACGCTCAGGAGACCCGCCGGATCCTGGACCGGCTCTACGGGTACGAGGTCTCGCCGGTGCTGTGGCGCAAGGTCCGCCAGGGCCTTTCGGCTGGCCGCGTGCAGTCGGTGGCGACCCGCATCGTGGTGGAGCGTGAGCGTGAGCGGATGGCCTTCCGCGCCGCCTCGTACTGGGACGTCGAAGGTGACTTCGCGCCGGACTCCACTGCGGCACAGGCCTTCACAGCCCGGCTGAGCATGGTCGACGGCCTGCGTGTGGCCACCGGCCGGGACTTCGGCGACGACGGCGCGCTCAAGAGCTCCAAGGTCGTTCACCTCGACGAGGCCGGCGCCCACCTCATCGCCAATGCCGTCATGGACGACGCCGTGGTCACCGTCACCGACGTCGCCGAGAAGCCGTACACCCGCCGTCCCTACGCGCCATTCACGACCTCGACGCTGCAGCAGGAGGCGAGTCGCAAGCTGCGCCTGTCGAGCAAGAACGCCATGCGGGTGGCCCAGCGCCTGTACGAGAACGGCTACATCACCTACATGCGCACCGACTCGACCACGCTGTCGGAGGCCGCGCTGACCGCAGCCCGCGGCCAGGCTCGAGACATGTACGGCGCCGAGTACGTCCCGGACTCACCTCGCCGTTATGAGAAGAAGGTCAAGAACGCGCAGGAGGCTCACGAGGCGATTCGCCCCGCCGGCGACGCCTTCCGCACCCCAGCACAGGTTGCCGGAGAGCTGCGCGGCGAGGAGTTCGCGATGTACGAGTTGATCTGGAAGCGCACGGTCGCCTCGCAGATGGCCGACGCCCGCGGCTCCACCGCCACGGTCAAGCTTGGTGGCACCCTTGCCGACGGTCGCGTGGTCGAGTTCTCCGCCAGCGGCACGGTCATCACGTTCCGGGGCTTCCTTGCGGCCTACGAAGAAGGCCGTGACGATGACTCCACAGCGCGCGCCCTTGCGGCTGACCAGGAGCGCCGGCTGCCGAAGCTCTCCGTCGGGATTCCGCTCGACGTGCTGCGAGCGGAGGCCGGCGGCCACGAGACGTCGCCTCCGGCTCGCTATACGGAAGCAACGCTGGTGAAGGCCATGGAGGAGAAGGGGATTGGTCGCCCGTCTACGTACGCGTCGACCGTCGGCACGATCCAGGACCGCGGCTACGTCAACAGTCGTGGCTCAGCCCTGATCCCGACGTGGCTGGCGTTCGCCGTGACCAGGTTGCTCGAGGAGCACTTCACCAAGCTCGTCGACTACGACTTCACCGCCTCCATGGAGGAGGACCTCGACCGCATCGCCAACGGCGAGGAGCAGCGCGTCGACTGGCTGCGGCGCTTCTACTTCGGGGAGGAGGCCACCTCGGTCGAAGGTCTGCGACACCTGGTGGATGACCTCGGTGAGATCGACGCCCGAGAGATCTCCACCATCGCGATCGGCGAGGGCATCGTCGTGCGGGTCGGCCGTTATGGCCCCTACGTCGAGGAGACCATCCCGGCCGGGGTCGACCCGGCCACCGGTGAGGTTGCCGAGGACGCCACCGGCCAGGTCCGTCGGGCCACGATCAACAACGACATCGCCCCGGACGAGATGACTCCGGCCATCGCCCGCGAGCTGCTCGAGGCGGCTGCTGATGACGGTCGCGTCCTTGGCCAGGATCCCGAGACGGGGCGCGACATCGTGGCCAAGGCCGGTCGTTATGGTCCCTATGTCACCGAGGTGCTGCCGGAGGAGGTTGCTGCGCTCAAGGGCAAGTCCAAGGTCAAGCCTCGTACCGCCAGTCTCTTCAAGGACATGGAGCTTGCCACCCTTGACATCGACACCGCGCTGCAGCTGCTCACCCTGCCTCGCGTCGTCGGACAGGATCCCGCCGATGGCGAGGACATCACGGCCCAGAACGGTCGGTACGGTCCTTACCTGAAGAAGGGCACGGACTCGCGCTCCATCCAGACCGAGTCGCAGTTGTTCACGATCACCCTGCAGGAAGCCCTGGCGATCTACGCCAAGCCCAAGGAGCGCGGACGGGCTGCAGTGGCGCCTCTCAAGGAACTGGGCGACGATCCGGTGTCCGGCAAGCCGATGGTGGTCAAGGAGGGCCGTTTCGGCCCCTACGTCACCGACGGCGAGACCAATGCGACCCTGCGCAAGGACGACGAGCCGGAGACGATCACACCTGAACGTGGCGCAGAGCTGTTGGCCGAGAAGCGTGCTCGGGGGCCGGTGACCCGAAAGCGAGCCGCCAAGAAGAGCGCGACGAAGAAGACAGTGACCAAGAAGGCAACCGCCAAGAAGAGCGCGGCGAAGAAGACAGCGACCGCCAAGAAGGCGCCGGACACGAAGGTGACTGCCGAGGAGGTGACTGCCGAGATCGCCTGATCCGCATTCGTCCGCCCAGCGAGGCATACCCGCATCGTGACCCGGCGACATGCCGTTGTGAGAGTGGGGCTTGACCCTCACGCGACGTGAGGCTCCACGGTAGGGACATGACCGCGATGACGACAGTGAACGGGAAGGCGCTCGAAGCCTTGACGGTGGGCCAGGTGGCCGAGCAGTTCGGCGTCACGGTGCGCTCGCTACACCACTATGACGAGATTGGTCTGCTGGCGCCGAGCCAGCGTACGCCGGCCGGCTACCGGCACTACACCACGAAGGACATCACCCGACTGCAGCACGTGGTGGTCTATCGCCGGCTCGGTTCTCACTGGAAGAGATCGCCGCCCTGCTGCAGGAGCAGGTGGCGGCCGACAGCGCGGCCGTGATCGAGCACCTGCGTCGCCAGCGTGCCGCGGTCCTGTCCCGCCTTGATGAGATGCGTGATCTCGTTTCGGCCATCGACCAAGCGCTGGAGAAGGAGATGTCTGGCATGAAGTTGACCCAGGGAGAGCAGAAAGAGCTGTTCGGAAACGGCTTCTGCGAGGAGTACGCCGACGAGGCCGAGCAGCGCTGGGGCCAGACCGAGGCGTGGAAGCAGTCGCAGAGGCGGACGTCCAAGTACACCAGGCAGGACTGGGTTCAGATCAAGGCCGAGATGGACGCCACCAACGCGGTCTTCGTTGCTGCGATGGACGTTGGCCAGCCGGCCGCAGGCGTGGAGGCCATGGATGCGGCGGAGCGGCACCGGCTGCACATCCAGAAGTGGTTCTACGATATCTGCCCGGAGCTACACCGCGGTCTGGGCGACATGTACATCGCGGACCCCCGGTTCACGAAGGACTACGAGGACATCAGGGCCGGGATGGCTCAGTACGTCCGCGACGCGATCCACGCGAACGCCGACAGAGCGGGTACCGCAGGCAAGCACTCATAGCGAGGCAGCGAGCGGACGGCCCCGTCGATCCTGTCGGATCTGCGGGGCCTCGGTGTGGCTCAATCGTTACCATCTCGCCTGTTGCTGTTCACTGTATACAAGATAGGATCTGATGATCCAACACCCCCTCGAATGGGAGCGCGTCATGAGATTTCCGGACTATCAGCCCTCCGGGCGTCGGCGTGCGGGGGCGCTGGCGGTCACTGTCGCCGCCACCGTCCTGTCGATGGCAGTCGCCGGCTGCTCCTCGGTAACGCCGGTTAATACCGCTGCGGCAGGGCCGGCCTCGGGCGCGGCGGGCGACTCTTTCGGCGAGCCGGCTCAGGCAGCCCAGGTCAAGGACGGCGGTGCCCTCGTGATGGCCCTGTCCGCCGAGCCGGACAAGCTGGACCCCACCCTCTCGCGCAGTCTCTACTCTCGATACGTCTTCAGCTCCATGTGCCAGAAACTCTACGACGTGGACTCTTCGGCCAAGATCGTGCCGCAGCTGGCGACGGCCCTTCCCACGGTCACCGACGGGGGAAAGACGGTCACGATCCCCGTCATGGAGGGCGCCAAGTTCGCTGATGGCACGGCGTTCGACGCCGCTGCGGTCAAGGCGACATTCGAGCGCAACCTGACCCTGAAGGGGTCGGGTCGTAAGAGCGAGCTCGGGCCGATCACCAGCGTCGAGGCGACAGACACCAAGACCGTGGTGGTCCACCTGTCCAAGCCGTTCGCGCCGTTGACCGCAGCCCTGACGGACCGGGCCGGGATGATCCTCAGCCCCAAGGCGACCAAGGCACTGGGCAAGGACTTCGCGAATGCGCCCGTGTGCGTCGGGCCGTTCAAGTTCGCCAAGCGCGTGCCGCAGAACTCGATCGACCTGGTCAAGGACCCCAACTTCTACAACGCCGCGAAGGTCCACCTAGCCTCGATCTCCTACCGGATCATCACCGATGCCAGCATCCGGGCCGCCAACTTGCGCTCGGGTGATGTCCAAGTGGCTGACTCGCTGTCGGCCCAGGACGTGCCCAGCCTGTCCAAGGACAGTGCGCTGACGGTGCTGCAGTCCCAGTCTCTGGGCTACCAGGGCGTCACGTTCAACGTCGGCAACGTCGACGGGGTCGGCTCGCCAGCCAAGCCGATCGACCGTCCGGAGGCCAAAGACCCCAGGATCCGGCAGGCCTTCGAGCTCGCGATCGACAGGGCCGGCCTGGTCAAGGTGATCTTCAACAACCTCAACACCGTTGCCTGTTCGCCGATCTCGCCCAAGAGCGAGTTCTCCAGCCCAGCTGTCCAGCAGTGCACCCCGCACGACCCGGCCAAGGCCAAAGCCCTTCTGAAGGAGGCCGGGGTCACGACGCCCTTCTCGATAAACATGATCACCTCTAACAACCCCGATAGCCTGCGCCTGGCCCAGGCGCTGCAGTCGATGGTCAAGGAGGGCGGCTTCGACCTGAAGATCAAGCCGGTGGAGTACGCCTCACTTCTGGACCAGCAGGACCGTGGTGACTTCTCGTTGCTGCAGTTGGGTTGGTCGGGTCGTATCGACCCGGATGCCAACATCACCAACTTCGTCGGTGTCGGTGGCAGCCAGAACGTTGCCGGTTACAACGACCCCGTCGTGGACGCCTTGCTGGGCAAGGCCCGGCAGAGCCAGGACCTCGGCGAGCGCAAGGACCTTTACGCCCAGGTCGTCGCCAAGCTGCACGAGGCCGACCCGTTGATCTACCTATACCGCCAGCGCAACCTCACGGGGGTCTCCAACACGGTCAAGGGCGTCCAGGTCTTTCCGGACGGTGTCATCCGCGTTGCTTTTGCGGGACAGGGCAAATAGGGCCCCGTGCGGCGATATCTGGTCAACCGGGCGTGGCAGTCCTTGCTGACCCTGTTGCTGGCCACGGTGGTCGTGTTCCTGGGCGTCCGCGCTCTGCCCGGTGATCCAGCCCTCGCCCTCGCAGGCGAGGACCGGACGCCGGAGGCGCTCAGGGCCATCCGCCAGGAGTACGGCCTGGACCAGTCGCTCCCGGTGCAGTTCTGGCACTTCGTCAGCCATGCCTTCAAGGGTGACCTCGGCACGTCCGTCCGCACTGGTGTCAGCGTCAGCTCGATGCTGCGCACGGCCCTGCCGGTGACGATCGAGTTGTCGGTTCTAGCGATCCTCATCGCCATCGTCCTGGGGGTCGGAACCGGAGTCGCCGCCGCCGTACGTCGTGGCCGACCTGCTGAGTGGGTCGCGAATGCCTTTGCGCTGCTGGGGCTCTCGGTGCCTCACTTCTGGCTGGGGCTCATCGCGATCCTGTACCTATCCGTGGCCACAGGTTTGTTCCCGGCCTCCGGGTTCGTGCCGTTGCTGCAGGACCCGGTCGACAACCTGCACCACATAGCACTTCCGGCCATGATCCTGGGTACAGGCCTGTCGGCCGTGATCATGCGGCAGACCCGGTCCTCGATGCTGGACTCCCTGTCCACCGACTACGTGCGCACCGCGCAGGCCAAGGGGCTGCGTCCCCGGGCGGTCATCGGCCGGCACGCGTTGCGCAACAGCCTGATCGTGGTGGTGACGATCGTCGGGCTGCAGCTCGGCGGGCTCATCTCCGGTGCTGTGGTCATCGAGCAGATCTTCGGGCTGCCTGGATTCGGCAAGATGACGATAGACGCGGTCTTCCAGCGGGACTATCCCGTCATCCAGGGCGTGGTCCTGGTGACGGCGACGGCGTACATCCTGATCAACTTTGCCGTCGACCTGCTCTACTCGCTGATCGATCCCCGTGTGAGGGTGGCAGGTGAGATGCCATGACCGTCGAGACCGTCGAGACCGTCGAGACTCAGGCGCCAGGCCAGCCCGCGCCGTCCCAGCGGGTCCGCGTTATCCGCAGGCTGCGGCGAAACCCCCTGGCAGTGGTCAGCTTCGCCGTCCTGGCCGTGGCGCTGGTCGTCGCCGCCCTTGCGCCGTGGCTCGCGCCGTACGCTCCCGAGCAGACCGACTTCGTGAACACGTTCGCACCCCCCGGCACCGCCGGCCACCTTCTCGGCACCGACGACCTCGGTCGCGACGTCCTGTCACGGATCATCCTGGGAACTCGTGCCTCACTTGAGGTCGGTGTGCTCGCGGTGGCGACCGCTATGCTCATCGGTGTCCCGCTAGGGCTGGCTGCGGGCTACTTCCGGGCTGCGGACTCCCTGATCTCGCGGTTCACCGACCTGCTGCTGGCCTTCCCGTTTCTGATTCTGGCCGTCGGCCTGGCTGCGGTCCGGGGAGCGAGCCTGGGCAACGCCGCGTTAGCGATCGGGATTGCGCAGATCCCTGGCCTCATCCGCATCGTGCGCTCGGACACGCTTCGCCTGAAGTCGCTCGACTTCGTCTCGGCCGCTGTGGTCGACGGGGCGAGCGACCTCTGGGTGCTCAGCCGCCATATCTTGCCGAACGCGACCTCGGTGGTCCTGGTGCAGGCGACGGTGGCGATCCCATCTGCCATCCTCGGCGAGGCCGTGCTCTCCTTCCTCGGTCTCGGCATCCAGCCACCCGCCCCCAGCCTGGGGACAATGCTCGCCAATGCCCAGCAGTTTGCCGCGCGCGCTCCGTGGGCGGCGGTTCTGCCCGGTGTGACGATCATGGTTCTTGCCCTGGCTTTCAACGTGTTCGGCGACAGCCTGCGCGACGCACTCGACCCGAAGGCGAGTCGGCGATGAACTCGACCACACCTGTCAGGGACGCGACGGCGTGGACCGCCCCACCCGTTCAAGACGCGACCGCGCGGCCTGACGGACCCGTCCTGGAGGTCAGAGGTCTGTCGGTGACATTCTCGACCGAGACTGGGCCCTTGTCCGCGGTCGACGGGGTGGACCTGACACTCGCCCCCGGTGAGATCGTCGGAATCGTGGGGGAGTCGGGGTGTGGCAAGAGCGTGACCGCGATGAGCCTGGCCGGGCTGTTGCCCCGCAGCGCCCGGATCAGCGGGTCGGTGCGACTGGCGGGCAATGAGATGGTTGGTGCCTCGCCGGCCCAGCTGCGCGCCGCCCGGGGCCGGGAGATCGCCTACATCTTCCAGGAGCCGATGAGCTCGCTGAACCCTGTGCTCACCGTGGGTCGCCAGATCGGCGAGGTACTGCAGGCCCACGAGGGGCTGTCGCGCAGGCAGGCGCGCGCCCGGGCAGTCGAGCTGCTGGCCCTGGTCGGTATCCCCTCTCCCGCCCAACGGGTCAGCAACTACCCCCACCAGCTCTCCGGGGGGATGAGGCAGCGGGTCATGATCGCCATGGCCGTTGCCTGTGAGCCCCAGGTCCTCGTGGCCGATGAGCCGACCACGGCGCTGGACGTGACTGTCCAGGCAGGCATCCTCGACGTCCTGCGCGAGCTGCGGGACCGGCTCGGAACGAGCATCCTGGTCATCACCCACGACCTTGGGGTCATCGCCGACATCGCCGACCGGGTGATGGTGATGTACGCGGGTCGGGTTGTCGAGCGTGCCGGTGTGGACGAGCTGTTCGCGCGCCCGCAGCACCACTACACCGCGGGTCTGCTGTCGGCTTCCCCCACGCCGGGCCGGCACGCGGGCACCCACCGGCTCCAGGAGATCCCGGGAATCGTGCCGGTGCTGGCCAGCCAGCCGGACGCCTGCACATTCGCGCAGAGATGCGCCGCGGCGGACAACCAGTGCACGTCGGCCGCGCCGGCACTGGCCGCCCCCGGTGACCACCCTGCACTGCCGCAGGGCCACCAGGTTGCCTGTTGGCACCCGCGCGCCGACCTGCCACGACAACGAGGGGAGGACGACAAATGAACGAGCACACAGCTTCGGCACCGGTCCTGGAGCTCGAGGACCTCGTCATGCACTTCGGGTCGGTTCGGGCGGTCGACGGGGTGTCCCTCACCATCCGCAAGGGACAGGTCATGGCTCTGGTCGGCGAGAGCGGCTCGGGCAAGTCGACGGTGGGTCGTTGCATCGTCCGTCTGTTGGAGCCCACGTCCGGCACGGTGCGGTTGGGCGGCGCCGACGTGACCCATCTGTCCCGCGGCCAGATGCGCGCGCACCGTCGCGACGTGTCCATCGTCTTCCAGGACCCCGCGGGTTCGCTGGATCCGCGGATGCTCGTGGGTGAGGTGGTCAGCGAGCCGCTGCGTCTGCAGTCCTGGCGGCACAGTCGACGAGAGCTGCAGACCCGGGTCGGCGAGGGGCTCAACCAGGTGGGCCTGCGCCCTGAGGTCGCGCGGCGCTATCCGCACGAGCTGTCGGGCGGTCAGCGCCAGCGCGTCAGCATAGCCCGGGCCCTGATATCCGACCCCACCGTGTTGATTGCCGACGAGCCGACGAGTGCCCTCGATGTCTCCGTACAGGCGTCGGTGCTCAACCTCCTTGCTGACCTCCAGCGAGACATCGGCTTCGCCTGCCTGTTCATCACGCACGACCTGTCGGCGGTGGAGTACCTTGCCGACGAGATCTCCGTCATGTACCTGGGGCAGCTGGTCGAACAAGGCTCTCGCGAGAAGATCTTCGCGCGACCGGCTCATCCTTACACCCAGGCGCTGCTGGCCGCGGCCCCGCTTGCCGACCCGCCTCGACAGCGTTCGCGCACCCGCGTGATTCTCGGCGCAGACATCCCGTCGGCAATGGACCCCCCCACCGGCTGCAGGTTCCACACCCGCTGCCCGCTGGCCTCACAGCGGTGCGTCGCAGAGGTGCCGCCTCTGCTCCAGATCACCGACGGCACCGTCGCCTGTCACCTCGTGGCGCCCGACGGCAGCGGTCCGGATGTCCGCCGTACCGACAAGGCAGGGAACCACCCATGACGTTCACGACCCGGCCCACGCTCCGGGGGACCTTCGGGATGGTCTCCTCGACGCACTGGATCGCGTCAGCGTCGGCGATGCGGGCGCTCGAGCGGGGTGGCAACGCCTTCGATGCGGCGGTGAGCGCAGGGTTCGTCCTGCACGTCGTCGAACCGCACCTCAACGGGCCCGGCGGAGAGGTGCCGGCCATCATCGCCACGGCACAAGACCCCGCCCCGCAGGTCTTGTGTGGTCAGGGAACGGCACCCGCCGGGGCAACCATTTCGCATTTCAGGTCGCTAGGCATCGACCTCATCCCCGGCTCCGGGCCACTCGCCGCGGCCGTCCCCGGCGCGGTCGACGCCTGGCTGTTGCTGTTGCGGGACAAGGGGACTCAGACTCTGCAGGAGGTGCTCGAGCCCGCGATCGGCTACGCCCGCGGGGGGCACCCGATCGGGGAGCGGATCAGCGCCACGATCTCCAGCGTGCAGGAACTCTTCGAGACCGACTGGTCTACCTCGGCGCAGTCATGGCTCAGGAACGGGCAGGCACCCGTCCCCGGTTCCCTGTTCGCCAACCCCACCTACGCGGACACCCTGCAGCGCCTCGTTGACGAAGGCCGCGCAGCCGGTCCCGACCGCGAGACGCAGATCGACGCCGCCCGCCGGGCCTGGAGTCAGGGCTTCGTCGCTGAAGCCGTCGACGCCTTTGCGCGCAAGCCCTTCCGCGACTCCAGCGGCGGCTCGCACGCGGGCTTGATCACCGGGCAAGACATGGCGGACTTCCAGGCCACCTGGGAGGCGCCGGTCACCCTGGACTGGCACGGCTACTCGGTCGCCAAGACCCAGGCGTGGGGTCAGGGGCCGGCTCTCCTGCAGACGATGCGCCTGCTCGACGCGCTTGAGGATCCCGAAGCGCTCGACCCTTCCACGGCATCCGGTATCCACGCCGCCGCCGAGGCCATCAAGCTTTCCTACGCCGACCGGGAGGCGTGGTACGGCGACGGGCAGGACGTGCCCCTGGCCACACTGCTCTCCCGCGAGTATGCCGCTGCACGGGCCACGTTGGTGGGCAAGCGGGCTTCGGGGGAGGTGCGTCCAGGCAGTCCCGACGGACGCGAGCCGAGGATCGCGGCCTACCTGACGGATCGCTCAGCCACCTCGGACGGCAAGGACGCGACGACTGGTGAGCCCACCATCTCCGCGACAGGTGTGACCCGCGGCGACACCTGCCACGTCGACGTCGTCGATCGGTGGGGAAACATGATCTCTGCGACTCCCAGTGGCGGCTGGCTGCAGTCCTCTCCGACGATTCCGGAGGTCGGGTTCTGCCTTGGAAGCCGGATGCAGATGTTCTGGCTGGAGGAGGGACTCGCCTCCTCCCTGAGACCCGGTCGCAGGCCACGTACGACCCTGACGCCCACCTTGGTCCACCGCGACGGGCTGCCGGTGCTGGCCTGCGGGTCCCCTGGCGGCGACCAGCAGGACCAGTGGCAGCTGATCTTCCTGTTACGCCATCTGCTGCAGGGGCAGTCGCTGCAGCAGGCGATCGACGCGCCGATGTGGAACACGACGAGCTTCCCCGGCTCGTTCTGGCCACGTATGGTCGAGCCCGGTGTGCTTGTGGTCGAGGACCGCATCGGAGCGGACGTCATCGCTCAGCTGTCGGCCATGGGTCACCAGATGCGAGTGTCCGATCCCTGGAGCCTGGGCCGGATGTGTGCCGTGGCCCGTGACCCGGCGAGCGGAATCCTCAGCGCGGGCGCCAATCCTCGTGGTATGCAGGGCTATGCCAGCGGTCGCTGACGGTGGCTGTCACCTGAGTCCGAGGTTCTCCAGAGCAGCCGCGGCTGCCGCGGCGACGTGTGCACTCGCCGCGGCCTCGGCCTCTTTGGGGTCGCCAGCCTCGATGGCGTTCACTAGACGGATGTGCTCAGCCCAGGAGTGTGGGGCTCGGTGTGCGGCACCGGGGC
>DAITND010000009.1:0-31319 GCA_036834825.1 Dermatophilaceae bacterium | reverse complement strand
CATAAACCGCTCAGCTCGGCGCAGTCACGAGCTCAAGAGTGCGAAAGTCCACTGGCACCAACTGGTCAGAATGAACCTATGCCGGCCAATCCCCCACCGGTCAGCTTCGCCGAGAGAGTCTGCGCGGCCACGGCGCCAGATCGGGACCGGTTCATCGACGCCGTCCGGGCTGGCAGCCTGCTCATCGTGGTGCTCGGCCACTGGCTGATGGCGACCGTCGTGGTCCAGGGTGACCAGATCATCGGCGCGAACGCCCTGACCTCCATCCCGGCTCTGCAGCTGGCCACGTGGCTGCTTCAGGTCATGCCACTGTTCTTCATTGCCGGCGGCTTCTCCAACATCACCGTCTGGCGCAGCTTGCGTCGTCGCGGTGGCACCTACCCCGAGTACCTCAAGGGCCGGCTCGTCCGCCTGCTCCGGCCGACCCTGCTCTTCGTCCTCTTCTGGCACCTCGCACTGCCGACCGCAGCCGCGCTGGGCATGAGCCAGAACCGTGTCGACGTCATCGGACTGCTGCTCGGGCAACCACTTTGGTTCCTCGGTGTCTACGTCGCCACGACCGCGCTGGCCCCGGCGATGACATCCTGGCATGCAGTCAGTCCGCGAATCGCGCTTGCCGCGCTGGTGGTCGGCGCTGTCGTCGTTGACTGGTTCCGCCTCGGCAAAGGGCTAAAGAGCGTCGGCTACCTCAACCTGGCGATCGTCTGGCTCTTTGCCCAGCAGCTCGGATTCTCATACGCCGATGGCCACTTCGCGCGGCTCTCCCGCCCCGCGCTGTGGGTCACCGTGGCAGGTTCTCTCGCCGTCCTGGTGGCATTGACATCGTGGGCGCCCTACCCGGTGAGCATGGTCGGTATGCCGGGGCGGACCTCCAACATGACTCCGCCGACAACCTGTCTGCTGGTGCTGGCCGTGGCGCAGATGGCAATGGCCATGCTCGCTCGCGACCGGGTCTCCCGGTGGCTCCAGCGCCCGGCACTGTGGGCCGGCGTCGTCAGGTTCGCCTCCATGGCAATGACCGTCTACCTCTGGCACCTGTCCGTGCTCGTCCTGGCGTTCCTGGCTCTGCTCGGTCTGGGAGTCAACCCGCCGCCGCCCGGATCGGGGCTCTGGTGGCTGACCAGACCGTTCTGGCTGCTCGACCTCAGCCTGGTCCTGGCGGTGGTCGCGACCCTGCTGTCTCCACTCGAGCGCGGCAGGACGGCCCAGGTGAGCCCGGGGAGCCAGCCAACCCGGCCACGTGAACAGCTATCTCAGCCCCCGACGACGACAACCACCGTGACGGCAACGACCCTCTCCGGACTCGGAGCCACGTTGATCTCATTCGGACTGTTGGGGTATGTGGCGAGCGGGCTACAGCCGACACCCCACGCCAGCAGCGTGCTGCTGTTCGTGCCGGTGGACCCCATTCAGAACACGGTCTGCGTGCTCGTGGGCTTCGCCCTGTCCATCCTCGCGACCCGGTGGGTCCGCCGCCGACAGTGACCACCCCAAGCCGAAAGCACCCTCAGCCGACGAGAAAGCCCAACAGGTCCGCCCGGGTTAGCACGCCGATCGGCTTGCCGCCGCTGATGACCAGGACCGCGTCCTCGGTCTCCAGAATGTGACGAGCCGCCGAGACCGGCTCCCCCTCACCAACCAGCGGCAATATTGGGCTCATGTGCTTTCCGACCAGGTCCGCGAGGTGGGCCGTGCCCGCGAAAAGTGCGGCCAGCAGGGCGCGCTCGCTCACCGAGCCGGCAACCTCGCCGACCACGACCGGAGGCTCTGCCTTGACCACGGGCATCTGGGAGACGCCGTACTCGCGCAGAATCTCGATGGCGTCGCGAACGGTCTCGGTCGGGTGGGTGTGCACCAGTGACGGTAGGTCCCCGGTCTTGAGCTTGAGCACCTCACCAACTGTCCGCCCGCCGTTCTCGTGCATGAAGCCGTAGGACGACATCCAGGCGTCGTCGAAGATCTTCGAGAGGTAGCCGCGACCGCCGTCCGGCAGCAGCACCACGACGACGCCGTCCGCCGGCAGGTCGCGGGCCGCGCGCAGGGCTGCGACGACCGCCATACCGCAAGAACCGCCGACCAGCAGGCCCTCCTCGCGGGCCAGTCGCCTCGTCATCGTGAAGGACTCCGCGTCCGATACCGCGATGACCTGGTCCACCTGGGTCGGGTCGTAGGCGGGTGGCCACATGTCCTCGCCAACCCCCTCGACCAGGTACGGACGGCCGGTGCCACCGGAGTAGACCGAGCCCTCAGGGTCGGCGCCGACGATCTTGACCCGGCCGCCCTCGCGGTCGGCCGAGATCTCGCGCAGGTACCGGCCGGTGCCGGTGATCGTGCCGCCGGTGCCGATGCCAGCGACGAAGTGGGTGACCTTGCCCTCGGTGTCAGCCCAGATCTCTGGACCGGTCGACAGGTAGTGGCTCTTCGGGTTCTCCGGGTTGGAGTACTGGTCGGGTTTCCAGCCACCCTCGATCTCCTTGGCCAGCCGGTCGCTGACCGAGTAGTAGGAGTCCGGGTGGTCCGGCGCCAGCGACGTCGGGCACACCACCACCTCGGCGCCGTAGGCCTTGAGGACGTTGCGCTTGTCCTCGCTCACCTTGTCGGGACAGACGAAGACGCACTTGTATCCACGGCGCTGGGCGATGAGGGCCAGCCCCACGCCCGTGTTTCCCGAAGTAGGTTCCACGATGGTGCCACCGGGCTTGAGCTCGCCAGAGGCCTCGGCGGCATCAATCATCCGAACCGCGATGCGGTCCTTGACCGAACCACCGGGGTTGACGTACTCCACCTTGACCAGCACGGTGCAGGCAATCCCGTCCGTGACCGCGTTGAGCTTGACCAGGGGTGTGTTCCCGACGAGGTCGGCGATATTCTCGGCATACTTCACCCGGTTATGCTCTCAGACTCTGAACAGATCCCGGGACAGCCCCTCCCCCCTGCGGGTTCGGGCACAAAGGCTTGTGCCCGGCCGTTAGCGTATGGCGGAACAGCAACGAGCATCGCTGGGACCTGTCACGGTTCGACGAGGACGAAGGCTGAGGGGCATGGGTAGGGCACGACGCGCACGCAAGATCGCGGCAACGGCTGCCTACGGGGGCGGCATCGGGGCGGCGGGGATCGGCGCACTCGGTCTCGTCGGCTACGGCGTGCTCAAGGTCGAGGCGCTGCTGGCCAGGCGCATCGTCGGCAAGCCCTTTGAGGGCGCCCCGGACGACAACGGACAGTACGGCTCGGGGCTGGGCTATCCCGTCCAGCTCCTCATGCTCGGTGACAGCAGCGCCGCGGGGATGGGTGCCGAAACGGCACAGCAGACCGTTGGCGCCATCATCGCCAACGGCGTCTCCGCGCTGAGCGGGCGACCGGTCCGGCTCACCAATGTCGCGGTCATCGGCGCGGAGTCCTCGGGTCTGGACAATCAGCTCGCCGAGGCCCTCGAAGAGGTCGACAACCCTGACGTCGCCGTGATCCTCATCGGTGCCAACGACGTCACGCACCGCATCGACAAGTCGATTGCCGTCCGTCACCTCGAACAGACCGTCAGCGCCCTTCGGGGCACCGACTGTGAGGTCATCGTCGGAACGTGTCCCGATCTGGGCACCATCGAGCCGGTGGCCCAGCCTCTGCGACTACTGGCTCGTCGCTGGAGTCGCGACCTGGCCGCAGCCCAGACGGTTGCCGTGATCGGGGCCGGTGGCCGCACGGTCTCCCTGGGCGACCTGCTCGGCCCGCAGTTCGCCACGTTCTCGGAGGAGATGTTCAGCCCCGACAGGTTCCATCCTTCGCCGGCCGGCTACGCGCGGGTGGCCTCGGCGTTGTTGCCCAGCGTCTGCGACACCCTGGGCCTGTGGTCCAGCCCGGTCGACCGCCGTCCAGACTCACTTCGCGGCGAGCGGGTGGGGCCGGTCGCCGTGGCTGCCGTGCAAGCCGTTCGCGAAGCCGGCACCGAGGTGAGCGGGACGGCAGTCGAGGGCCAGCCAGGCGGCCCCCGAGGCCGGTGGGCCATGCTCCTGCGGCGCCGGCGCCGCCCGGTCACGGACCGAAGCGAGCTGGCAGAGGCCACCAAGGCTCCCGACGCGTCCGTGCAAGAGGATGGCTCGACAACACCGCCAAACGCACCAGAGCGCTCCGGGCCGCAGGAACGAGACAAAGCCCACATCCCCAGAGCTGCCGCACCGCAATAGCATCGACGACGAGGTCAGAACCACGTCACCTGGCGAGGTCAGAGCCACGTCACCTGCAGTGCCACACAGAACGAAACGAGGAAGCATGTCCGAAGCCGTCATCGTCTCCACCGCCCGCAGCCCCATCGGCCGGGCGTTCAAAGGCTCGCTCAAAGACGTCCGTCCAGATGATCTGGCCGCGACCGTCGTGACCGCGGCTCTTGCCAAGATCCCGGACCTGGATCCCAGGCTGGTCCAGGACCTTTACCTCGGCTGCGCCGAGCCGTCGGGCGAGCAGGGCGCCAACCTGGCCCGCGTCGTCGCGGTACTGGCCGGCTTCGACCACCTCCCCGGCGCCACGGTCAACCGTTTCTGTGCCTCATCGGTGCAGACCACCCGGATGGCCTTCCATGCCATCAAGGCAGGCGAGGGTGACGTGTTCATCAGCGCCGGGGTCGAATGCGTTTCGCGCTACATCGATTTCGCCGGTCCAGGTGGCGCCAAAGCCGAGGTCCAGAACCTGAAGTTCGCTGCTTCCCAGGCCCGCGGCGCCCAGATGGCCGCGGACAACTCCACCTGGAGCGACCCCCGCGATCAGGGGTCGCTTCCTGACGTCTACGTGTCGATGGGTCAGACCGCCGAGAACGTGGCAACCAGCCGCGGCATCTCGCGGGCACGTCAGGACGAGTGGGGCGTGATCAGCCAGAACCGGACCGAGAAGGCCATCATCGATGGCTTCTTCGCCCGTGAGATCACCCCGATCACCACCCCGGACGGCACCGTTGTCTCCACTGACGACGGCCCGCGCGCCGGTGTCACGCTCGAGGCCCTGTCCGGCCTCAAACCAGTGTTTCGCGAGACCGGCACCGTCACTGCCGGCAACTGTTGCCCGCTCAACGACGGCGCGGCCGCGCTCGTGATCATGAGCGATGCCAAGGCCCGTGAACTGGGCCTTACCCCGCTCGCCCGCGTCGTCTCCACCGGGGTCAGCGCTCTCTCCCCGGAGATCATGGGTATGGGCCCGGTGGAGTCATCTCGTCGTGCGCTCGCGCGTGCGGGCATGTCCATCAACGACATGGACCTGATCGAGATCAACGAGGCCTTCGCCGCCCAGGTCCTGGCCTCGGTCGATGACCTGGGCATCGACACGGACAAGCTCAACGTCCATGGTGGCGCGATCGCGCTGGGCCATCCGTTCGGCTCCACGGGTGCTCGCATCACGACCACCCTGCTCAACGGCCTGGCCTCCCGCGACGGCCAGTTCGGCCTCGAGACGATGTGCATCGGCGGCGGCCAGGGAATGGCCATCATCTACGAGCGCCTCAGCTAAGACGAACCTCTCGCCCTTTGGGCGCGAAGCCGGTGAGCTGGGCTGTGTGCCGGTCAGCCCAGCTCGCGGCGCAGGTCCGCCAGGTCCTTGCGAAGGGTGGATGCCAGCGTCGATGCCAGCGTCGACGTCCGTGTCGAGGTCACCGCGGCCGCGCACGTGTCGTGGACCATGACGGTGAGCTGGTCCATCAGCGTCGCCGGGCCACAGTCCGGGACCACCGACGCCGGGACGCCGGTAGCCTCCGTGATCCCGTCGGCCAGGGACTGTACGAGCGCGTGAACTCGACCGGTAAACGACAGCGCGCGGTCGAGCGGCCGCTGATGCCACCGCTGGACCACGCGCTGTAGTTCGGTTGCGACCTCCTGGGGGACAGGCGATCTCCGGGTCTGTTGCACGTTCACTGACGCATGCGAGCCAGCAGTCGCAGGATCTCGAGGTACAGCCAGACCAGGGTGACGATCAGCCCGTGGGCCAGGAGCCACGAGTACTTCTCGGGCAGCTGCGCCTTGACCGCACGATCGACCGAGTCGAAGTCGATCGCCAGCGAGTAGGACGCCAGGCCCACCCCCAGCACGGAGATGACGATGCCCATCGGGCCAGTGCCGCCGAAGCCCCAGCCGCCGCCGACGCCCATGAACGCTGCGGCCACGTTGACGAGACCGAAGAGCAGGTAGCCCAGGATCGCCATGCCGAAGATCCGGCGGGACTTGTCGGTCACCTTGATCAGACCGGACTTGTAACCCAGGAGCATGCCGGCGAAGGTGCACACCGTCGCGATCACCGCTGTCGTGACGACTCCCGGCCAGCGCTGCTCGAAGACCTCACTGATCGCCCCGACGAGGACACCTTCCAGCACGGCGTAGAGCACGATCAGCGGCACGCTGATGGTCTTCTTGAACGCGATGACCAGGCCGACCGCCAGCGATCCGAACATGCCGCCGAGCATCAGCGGCAGGCTCAGGTTGATGCTGCCGGCCACGGTGTACCACGTGGCCGCACCGACCAGCAGGACGATGCTGAAGAGCCCGAGGGTCTTCATCACCACGTCATCCAGGGTCACCCGTTGCATCTGCACCGGACCTGCGGACGGCTGGTTGTACAGGTCCTGGAGCTGCTGGGAGTTGAGGCTGTCCTGCACGTCGCCTCCAGCACTCATGCCTGATGCCGCGTGCCCGCGATCAAAACCGGCATAGTCGCCCTTGGTGATCTGCTTGTCGATCCGGTTGAACACCGGGTTGCTCGCCATCGTCTTCCTCCAGCACGTCGTGCCGCCCCATGGACGGTTCTGTTACCAGACTAAAGGTTGCCGATGGCGCTAAGTTCCCCGCCATGGCCGACGTTGACCGATTGTGAGCGGTTCATCACGACCGGCACCGACGTGAGGTCTCCGACCTTGGTGTCCCCGACGGGTCTCGAACCCGCACTGGAGCGATTTTAAGTCGCCTGCCTCTGCCATTGGGCTACGGGGACAGACGCCAGATTACAGATAAGAACGACGTGGATGTATGCCGTGCGGTCCGCTGACTCGGTCCAGGAAGAGCAATCCGTTGGTGTGGTCAATCTCGTGCTGCAGCGCCACGGCCTCGAAACCGTCGGTGATGACCTCCACCCACTCCCCGGTCAGTGGAAGCTGACCTCGAACGACCAGACCCTGGGCCCGGATGACGTCCCCGGTGAAGTCAGGCACCGACATACAACCCTCGCGACCGCGCTCCCTGCCGGTCACGCTGACGACCACGGCGTTGCAGAGGGCAAATAGCCCATGGCAGGTGCGCGTCTTGACATGACCGGAGACGTCGAGGCAGCACACCCTCGCGGTGACGGCGACCTGTTGAGCGGCCAGTCCAACGCAACCCGGCGAAACCAGCTGGGTGGCGAGCAGATCCGCGACGAGCTCGATCGTGGCGGCGTCTGTCGGGTCGACGTCCCGCCCAGGGGTGGACAGCATCGGATCCGGAGCGCGGACGACCGGACGTGCCACGCCGGCAGACAGCCCGGGCATCGCCCAAGTGTCGGTTCCCGGGCTCACAACAGGTCGTCGTCGATCGGTGAGAGATGAACCTCGACACCCAGCTCGTCGGCGGCGCCCTGCAGCTCGGCCCGAAGACCAACCGCGGACGCCTCCTTGGGCAGCTGCAGCTCGGCCATCAGCACGTAGAGCCCTTCAACCAGGCGGGTACCGAGGTCGACGATGTTAGCGCCATGTCGTGCCACGACTGCGGTGATCGTGGCCACGATCCCAGGCCGGTCCGCGCCATGGACCCGCAGCGCATAGGACGGGCCGCGGACCGCGCTGAGCGCAGAGTCGCCGAGCACGCGGGCGTTGATGACCAGCGAACCCCCGGCACACAGGGGGTTCAGAGCACGCTGGACCGCCTCGGCGCTGGCACCGGTATGTACCAGCAGGACCATGGCGAAATGGCCGCGCAGCAGTGTCATCGTCGAGTCCTCGAGGTTGCCGTGCAGGTCGGCAAGAGCACCCGTCACGTCCGCGACGATCCCGGGCCGGTCCTGCCCCAGGACGGTGACCGCGATGATCTGCTCTCTCATGGCACGACGTTACCGTGACTCAGAGACCCGCGAGAACCTCATCCAGCATCGTTTCGGTGAGTCTGCCGGTGAACGTATTCTGCTGGCTCACGTGATAGCTGCCCACGAGTCGGATCGACCTGTCAGTGGTGGTGAGCAACACGGTCTCGGCCCCGTGCGTGAATCGGGGTCTGGGACGTGGGACGGTCCACCCCAGCCGCCGGGCACTTGCCTGCGTGGCGTCCCAGGCGATCGCCCCCAGTGCGAGAATCGAACGCAGGCCAGGAGCAGCCAGGGCGAGGTCACGGTCCAGCCAGATCCCACAGGTATGCCGCTCGGCCGGGTCGGGCTTGTTCCCCGGCGGAGCGCAACGCACCGCAGCGACGATGCGCACTCCGGTGAGTGACTGACCGTCGCCGGCGTGGGTGCTGGTGGGCAGGCTCGCGTATCCCGCCCGGTGCAGCGCGGCATAGAGCCAGTCACCGCTTCGGTCGCCGGTGAACATCCGGCCCGTGCGGTTGGTGCCGTTGGCGGCCGGTGCCAGTCCGACGACGAGGATTTCCGGCTCCGGGTCGCCAAATCCGGGACCGGGGCGACCCCAGTACGGCTGGTCGGCGAAAGATGCCCGCTTGCCTTCGGTAGCCACCGATTCGCGCCACCGTACGAGCCTGGGGCAGGCGCAGCACACGGACACCACCGCGTCCAGCTCCGCAATGGACCCGGCCATCTCGGCCAGCTGTTCAACCTGACCCTCGGTCCGCGCGATCGCGGAGGCGGAGTCTGCGGGATCCCCGGGCCAACCAGCACCTGGTGGCACCGGCGACTCGAACAGCTCACCGGTCATCGGATGGGGGAGCCGAGGCGGGGTTGTTGTCTTGGGCATGGTCACGATCACGGTCAGGTCGCCTCAGGCGACTGACAGCGCAATACCGTCGAGGATGTCGTGCTCAGAGGTCACGACTGCGGTGATGGCGGCGTCGCGTTGCAGGCGCCGGATGATCGTGCTCCACACCAGAGCACCGGCGCCGATCACGTCGACACGTCCGGCATGCATGAACGGCAACGCCGCCCTCTGTGCACGGGTCATCGACAACAGCGAGGCGCAGGCGTCGATGATCTGCGCCGACGGCAGCTGCGAAAGGTGGATCTTCTCGGGCTCGTATCTGGTCAGCCGCAGCGCGTGGGCGGTGATGGTCGTAATAGAACCGGCCAACCCCACCAGTGTCGAGATCCCGTGGAATCCGACGACTTCCGCAGCCTGGTCGATGGCCGCCTCGATGTCCACGACGGCCGCTGCGATCTCGCTGGGCGTCGGCGGGTCACTGCGCAGGTGACGCTCAGTCATCCGAACGCACCCGACGTCGACCGACCGTGCCTGCTGCACGTCGAGGGTCCCCCGGACGAACTCAGTCGAACCGCCACCGAGATCCACCATGAGGTATGGACCGGGGATGCCCTTCGCCCGCAGGTCGCCGGTGGCGCCCTGGAAGGACAGGGAGGCTTCCTCATGTCCGGTGACCACCTCTGGTGCGATCCCGAAAGCGGCAAACGCATCACGCACGCCGAGCACGAACTCCTGGGCGTTGCGAGCGTCGCGTGAGGCCGACGTCGCGACGAACCTGACTCTTTCGACGCCGAGCTGCGAACATTGAGTGGCGTACTCGCGTGCCTGAGCCACGGTGCGACTCATCGCCTCAGGGGCGATGATCCCGGTCCTGTCGACGCCGTGGCCCAGTCGCACGATCTCCATGCGCCGCACCAGGTCGGTCAGCATCCCCGAGTCCGGGTCAACGTCGGCTATCAGGAGCCGGATCGAGTTCGTGCCGCAGTCGATCGCACCGACGCGGGTCATCGCTGGCCACGGGTTTCGCTTCGGGGAACACATGGACCGGCCGCCCACCAGTGGCCAAGGGCATCGAGCGCCTCATCACCAAAAGGGTTGACTCCGGGGCCGACGGCCAGGGAGTGCCCGATCAGCACATGAAGACACTTCACCCGGGTGGGCATTCCGCCGGCAGAGATGCCCTCGATCTCGGCGACGTCGCCAAGCTCACCACGACGGCGAAGGTAGTCCTCATGGGCGCCGACATAAGCCGTGGCCAGCTCGGGATCACCGCTTAGCCGCTGCGTCATATCGCGCATCATGCCGCTGCTCTCCAGAGTGCTGATTGCTCCGCTCAGGCGCGGGCAGGTCACATAGTAGGTGGTAGGAAACGGTGTGCCGTCAGGCAGCCTGGGCTCGGTACGCAGGACGTCTGGGCATCCGCACGGACATCGGTGAGCCACGGCGGCAACGCCACGTGGAACCCGGCCCAGCTGCTCGTGCACCGCACTCAGATCGGCGTCCTCGACCTTATCGACGCCGTTGGGGCCGCCCCGCTGATCCGACTGATCCGACGCTGCCACGGGGACCTAACCGCTCATGGCGCGGGAGCGGCCGGAGAGGGCTGCCCGGTTGCCACATTGGCGGGGGTATCCGCGATAACCATCGACTGCCACAGCTGGCCGTACCACGGGATGTTGGCGGTGGAGGTCTTTGCCGGAGCCGCTATCTGTGCACCGCTGGTCAGGACAGGCGCAGCCGCCCCATCGATCACTGTGAACGACTTCTCACCCACCCGCACAAGCTTGAGCCGCTCGCGTGCCTGCTGCTCGACGTATGCCGGGTCGGCCCACTGTCGTTGTTCCTGTTGCATGGCTGCGACCGTCTCACGTTGCCGGGCGATACGGTCGCGCAGCCCGTTGATCTGACCCTGCTGGCTGAGCGTGGAGCGCAACGCCGGTATGAGCGTCATCGCAAGAATCAGAAAGACCGACGCCAGGATCGCCATGCCCTTGATGGACCGAGGGGTGCGCAGCTCTTGGGAGGGGCTACGGCCGCGCGCCGCGGCGGGTGGTCGTGTTGCCGGGACTCTGGGCGATGAGGAGCTGCCGGCACGCGACGAGGCGGTACGCCGAGGAGTCTTCGGCGTACCGCCTGGTCGTCGCGTTGTCGCCACCGTTGCAGCGCCGCTCAGGCCTTGTCAGCCACATTGGCCGCGACGTTGAAGCGCGGGAAGGCGCTCACGCCGGCATACCGCGCGGCATCGTCCAGCTCTTCCTCGATACGCAGCAGCTGGTTGTACTTGGCCACCCGCTCGGACCGGGCAGGGGCTCCGCTCTTGATCTGGCCACAGTTGGTCGCCACCGCGAGGTCGGCGATGGTCGTGTCCTCAGTCTCACCGGAGCGGTGGCTCATCATGCAGGAGTATCCAGCACGGTGGGCCATGTCCACGGCGTCCAGGGTCTCGGTCAGCGAACCGATCTGGTTGACCTTGACCAGCATTGAGTTCGCGGAGCCGGCGACAATACCCCGGGCCAGACGCTGGGGGTTGGTGACGAACAGGTCGTCACCCACGATCTGCACGGAGGCGCCGAGCTCGGCGGTCATCGTGGCCCAGCCCTGCCAGTCCTCCTCGTCGAGCGGGTCCTCGATGGACACCAGCGGGTAGGCCGCAACGAGGTCAGCGTAGTAGGCCGTCATCTCGGCGGAGGTGCGCTGGTTGCCCTCGAATGTGTAGACCCCGTCGGTGCAGAACTCGGACGCAGCCACGTCAAGGGCGAGGCCGATGTCGGTGCCGGGGGTGTAACCGGCCCTTTCGATCGCGACGATGATCAGGTCGAGGGCGGCGCGATTGCTCTCGAGGTTGGGCGCGAAGCCACCCTCGTCGCCCAGCCCGGTGGACAAGCCACGCTCCTTCAGGACGGACTTCAACGAGTGATAGACCTCGGTGCCCCAGCGGAGCGCCTCGCGAAAGGTCGGCGCGCCCAGCGGAGCAATCATGAACTCCTGGATGTCCACGTTCGAGTCAGCATGCGACCCACCGTTCAGGATGTTGAACAACGGGACGGGCAGGACGTGTGCGTTCGGGCCGCCGATGTAGCGGAAGAGCGGCAGGTTCGCCGACTCGGCGGCCGCACGAGCCACGGCCAGCGAGACGCCCAGGATTGCGTTGGCGCCCATCGAGCCCTTGTTGGGCGTGCCGTCCAGAGTGAGCATCTCAGCATCGATGAGCCGCTGTTCACTTGCCTCGAAGCCCAGCAGTACCGGGCCGATCTCGTCAAGGACTGCATCAACAGCCTGCCCAACACCCTTGCCGCCGTATCGCTTGGCGTCGCCGTCACGGCGCTCGACTGCCTCAAAGGCGCCGGTCGAGGCGCCCGAGGGAACCGCCGCGCGGGCAATGGTGCCGTCGTCGAGGGCGATCTCGACCTCAACGGTGGGGTTACCACGCGAATCGAGGATCTCGCGCGCGACTACTGCCTCAATACTGGCCACAAGACTCTCCTGCATATTGCCGGATAGGAACATCTTGAGCCTAACGGGTCCCCCCGGATCGACAGGTCACCGACCCGCAGCCCGGGTCAGGGGTCTGCCAGACAGTGCTGTTGAGTCGGAAGCAAACTCAGAGCTGGGCGTCCAGCGCGCGGACCGCAGCGCGAAGTACCGCTTCCGGGTCCTGACCGTTGTCCCGCGCCTCCAGCACGAGCGCGAAGAGTCGCGAACCGAGGTCTTCGTCGGCCGCCGCCGCCTGTACCAGGTCGAAGCGACCGGCCGTCGACAGACGCCCAGCTGCCTTGTTCGCCCTGGCAAGCGCCGACAGATCCTTGGGTACGCCGTCCATGGGCGACGTCCGATGCGGCTTCTCGGCAGCCTTGATCTGCTCCCAGTTGTCCGCCATCTCCTGTGACGTGTCGGCGTCGACATCGGCGAACACGTGCGGATGACGGCGAACGAGCTTCTCGACGATGCCGCCCGCCACGTCGTCGATCCCGAATGGCGAGTCAGCATCCTCCTGGCCCACCCGCGCATGAAAGATGACCTGCAACAGGAGGTCACCGAGCTCCTCCACCATGTGCGCGCGATCCCCCGACTCGATGGCCTCAACCAGCTCATGGGTCTCTTCGATCGCGTATGGCACCAGTGACTCATGAGTCTGCTCAGCGTCCCAGGGGCAGCCCCCCGGCGAACGCAACCGATCCATCACCGCGACCAGGTCGAGCAGCCGCGACCCCGGGACGTCATAGGACCCGACGAGGATCTCCACCTCAGGCGGATCCTGACGACTGCTGACCTCGGCCGCCAGGGCATCGGTCAAGCCTGGGTCGCCATCCGCAGAGCCGATCCAGACCACCTCACCGTCGCCGGCACGCTCGACCAGCAGGCGAGCAAGAACAGCAGGCTGCTGCTCGCCCAGGTGAGCGACCGCAATACCCGACTCCTGTATCGCGTACAGCTGTGAGTCGTCCTCATCCCTGGCCAGGACGTGGGCCGCGCCCGCGAGGGCGGCCCAGGCGCCCCGGGAGAACAGACCGGGGGCGATGCGCGAAGTGCTGAGCAGCAGGGTCAGCCGGCGCACCATCACGGCGTCGCCGGCGCTCACTTGGCACCCGGTGAGGCGCTGGCCTTGATCCAGTTGGGAGAGGTCGGCAGGATCGCGGCCTGGGTGAGATCGAAGGTGCCGTAGCGGGGGTTGACGGTGATCTTGGCCTTGCCGAGCTTGGCCAGGATGGACGTCTTGCTGGCTTGGCTCAGGGACGGGATCGCCAGCTGCATCCGGACGAAATCTATCGTGGCGGGCGAGGCATTGGCCACCTTGGCCACGACCTTGCGCGCCTGGGCCTCGGGAACGCCCTTGCCGGTGCGATCGGCCTCGGCAAGGACGTACGGCGCAAGGATCAGGTCGAGCAGAACGACGGTCGGGGAGAGCTTCTGCTGAACCTGGGGGAGGGAGTTGAGCTGGGCCGCGACGGTCTGGACGTCCTTGTCGCTGATGGTGGTCCCGTCGATGATCGCTGCAGCACCCGGCTTCTGGGGGCCGCACGCGGATAACGCCAGAGTCACGCCGAGCAGAAGCGTCAGAGACTTTGTGGCAAACGCCGTTCGGGAGGCGCGGGTGTTGCCCAGCGTGGATCGGATGTGCTGTGAAGGCGCCAAGGCCGTTCCTTTCATCGATGCTGAGCGGTTGCGACTCGCGCGGCGTCCGCCACGCTGTCAAGGAGAACCACTTCGATCAGGTCACTTGCCCACCGCAGGACCGCCGTGTCCCGCATCGGCTGACCAGCCACCCGTGCAGTCATCGGTCTGGGCACCAAGATCGTACGGACCGCGTCCTTGACCAGCGTGCCCGGGTACAGCCGTTGAAGCCGGAGCTGCTTGCTCTCGGGCAGCTGGAGCGGGCCGAACCGCACGAAGTTGCCTTGCACGCTGATGTTGCCCACGTCCGCCTTGCGGGCCACAGTGCGAAGACGTGCCACCTCGAACAGGTTGCGTACCGGCTCGGGCGGGGTGCCGTAACGATCTTGAAGCTCGGCCTCGATCTCGGCCAACCCGGCGACATCCTGGACCGTTGCGAGCTTCTTGTAGGCCTCGAGGCGCAACCGCTCCCCCGGGACGTACTCGTGCGGCAGGTGCGCATCAACGGGCAGCTCGATCTTGATCTCGGCCGGCGGAGCCTCGCCACCGTCTCCGCGAAAGTCAGCCACGGCTTCGCCGACGAGACGGATGTAGAGGTCGAAGCCGACCCCGGCGATATGGCCGGACTGCTCACCACCGAGCATGTTGCCGGCGCCGCGGATCTCAAGGTCCTTCATGGCCACCGCCATGCCTGCGCCGAGGTCGGTGTGGCTGGCGATGGTGGCCAGCCGGTCGTGCGCTGTCTCGGTGAGCGGCTTCTCCGGGGGGTAGAGAAAGTAGGAGTAGGCGCGTTCACGACCACGCCCCACCCGACCGCGCAGCTGGTGAAGCTGGCTGAGGCCGAGCACGTCGGCCCGTTCCACGATGAGGGTATTGGCGTTGGAGATGTCCAGACCGGTCTCGATGATCGTGGTGCAGACGAGGACGTCGAAGCGTTTCTCCCAGAAGTCGACCACGACCTGCTCGAGCTTGTGTTCGGGCATCTGACCGTGCGCGGTGGCAATGCGCGCCTCGGGCACGAGCTCACGGATCCTGGCGGCGGCCTTCTCGATGGACGAGACCCTGTTGTGGATCAGGAACACCTGGCCCTCACGCAGGAGCTCGCGCCTGATGGCGGCAATGATCTGCTTCTCGTCATAGGCCCCGACAAAGGTCAGGACGGGGTGACGCTCCTCGGGCGGCGTGGCCAGAGTGGACATCTCGCGGATGCCGGTGACCGCCATCTCAAGGGTTCGCGGGATCGGAGTCGCCGACAGGGCAAGAACGTCAACGGCCGTGCGCAGGCGTTTGAGCTTCTCCTTGTGCTCGACACCGAAGCGCTGCTCCTCGTCGACCACCACCAGCCCGAGGTCCCGGAAGGCAATCTCATCGGACAGCAGCCGATGGGTGCCGATCACGAGGTCGACCGTGCCGTCGGCCAGCCCCTTGACGACCTCGCTGGCCTCGGCATCGGACTGGAAGCGCGACAACGCCTTGACCACCACGGGGAACGGTGCGTAGCGCTCCGAGAACGTCTGGAAGTGCTGCTGCACGAGCAAGGTCGTCGGCACCAGGATCGCGGCCTGCTTGCCATCCTGGATCGCCTTGAACGCCGCCCGCACCGCGATCTCGGTCTTGCCGTAGCCGACGTCGCCGCAGATGAGCCGGTCCATCGGGACCTCACGCTCCATGTCCATCTTGACCTCGTCGATACTACTCAGCTGGTCGGGGGTCTCGACGTAGACGAAGGCGTCCTCCAGCTCAAGCTGCCAGGGTGTGTCCGGCCCAAAAGCGTGGCCCTTGGTTGCCATCCGGGCGCTGTAGAGCCGGATCAGCTCGCCGGCGATCTGTTTGACGTGCTTCTTGGCCCGGCCCTTCGTCTTGGCCCAGTCCGCGCCGCCCAGCTTGTGCAGCGTGGGCGCCTCGCCGCCGACGTAACGGGTGACCTGATCGAGCTGGTCGGTGGGCACGAAGAGTCGGTCAGCAGGTTGGCCCCTCTTGCTGGCGCCATACTCCAGCAAAAGGTACTCGCGGGTGGCCCCGCCGACCGTACGCTGCACCATCTCGACGAACTTACCCACGCCATGCTGCTCGTGCACGACGTAGTCACCCAGACGCAGCTCCAGCGGATCGACCTGGTTGCGCCGCCGCACCGGCATCCGGCGCATGTCCTTGGTGGAGGTACCGGCCTGGCTGCCGGTGCTCAGGTCGGACTCGGTGACAACGACGAGCCTGGCGCCGGGAGCGATGAATCCATGTCCCAGCGCTCCGGTGGTCACCTGGACGAGACCGCCGGGAAGTCGTTCGAGCATGCCTGCCTGCGCCTCGATGTGGTTCGGGACATCGCTGTCCGAAAGCACCTCGCTGACCCGTTTGGCCAGGCCGTGGCCATCCGTGACGACCAGCGTGTGCCACCCCTGGCCGGCCCAATGACGCAGCGCCGCGACGGCGCGATCTGTGTCGCCGCGAAAGGCCTCCATGTCGGTTGTCTCCACACTGAGACGCTGCTCGTCAAGCCCCGCCAGCTCGGCGTCGGCGCCGAAGCTGGTCAGCGACCACCAGGGGCGTCCGGTCTCCAACGCGTGAGCTCGGACGTCCTCCAGCAACCAGTACGACGCCGTTCCCAAGATCCCCTGCAGATCAACGGGGACGGCGTTGCCGGACACCGCGTTGGACCAGCTCGCATCAAGGAACTCGGCGCTGGTGGCGACCAGGTCGTGGGCCCGTTTGCGCACCCGCTCCGGGTCGGTCAGGACCACATGGGTGCCTGGCGCGAGCACGTCGAGCAGACTCTCCATGCCGTCAACGAGGGCCGGCGCAAGGGATTCCATTCCCTCGACGGCGATACCCTCGGCCACCTTGCCCAGCATGTCCGCGACCCCGGGAAGCTGCGTGGCAAGTACTGCCGCACGCTGGCGAACCGCCTCGGTCAGCAGGATCTCCCGACACGGCGGAGCCCACAGCCCATGCTCGGCGATCTGCAGGCTGCGCTGATCCGCAACCTTGAACCAACGGATCTCCTCGACCCTGTCGCCCCAGAACTCGATCCGCAGAGGATGCTCCTGAGTGGGTGAGAAGACGTCGAGAATGCCCCCCCGCACAGCGAACTCGCCCCGGCGCTCGACCAGGTCGGTGCGCACATACGCGGCGGCGGCGAGTGCGTCGACAACGCTCTCCATTGGCGTCTCGTCGCCGACCTTGAGCGCGACCGGGACCAGATCGCCCAGACCCCTGACCAGCGGCTGCAACAACGCCCGGACAGGAACCA
Organism: Dermatophilaceae bacterium; assembly: GCA_036834825.1. GTDB lineage: Bacteria > Actinomycetota > Actinomycetes > Actinomycetales > Dermatophilaceae > UBA4719. Next base: position 14,100 of record DAITND010000009.1, on the reverse strand, counting down.
CGACAACATCCAGCGGTCCGTATGCCGTGTCGGTCGCGTCGGGATGGGCGAGCCGGCGCAAGACCGCCAACCGTCGCCCCACCGTGTCACTGCGCGGGCTCAGCCGCTCATGGGGCAGCGTCTCCCAGCTCGGAAAGTCGGCCACGACGTGTGCGGGCAGAAAACACCGCAGGGCGGCGACCAGGTCCTCGGCCTCACGCCCGGTGGCAGTCACCGCAAGGATCGGGCGACGGACACTGCTGTCGTGAGCACCGGCAAGCGCGGCGATGAGAGGCGGGCGAGCACCCGGGGATACCGCGATGTCCAGGACCGCTGGTGCGCCCCTGCGAGTGCCCGCCCCGGACACCGGTGCGCCCCACGTCAGAATGTCTCGCACTATCGGGTCGGTGACAAGAACGTCGAGCAGCGGGGTGAGGCTCATGAGGGGCGAAGCTCCTGGCTATGGGTCGGCAACACAAACGCCCCGTCGCGAAGAGCCAACCGGGTAGGCCAACAGTTTAGGTCAGCGGGAGTGCCATTCCTGCTGCGCGGCGACCAGGCCCTCCGCCACGAGTCGCTCGACGGCGTCCGCGGCGTCGCTGATCAGCAGGGGAACCTCGCTGCGCTCGGTACTGGCGAAGTCGTGCAGAACGTAGTCGGCCGCATCCATCCGCCCTGGCGGACGGCCGATGCCAACCCGAACGCGCAGGTACTCCCGAGTGCCCACCGACTTGGTGATCGAACGAAGGCCGTTGTGCCCACCCTCCCCGCCACCAAGCTTGAGCCGGACCTCGGCGAAGGGGATGTCCAGCTCGTCATGGATCACGATGAGGTTCTGGAGGGGGACCTTGTAGAACGACAGCAGCCCCGCCACGGGCCCGCCGGACTCGTTCATGAAGGTCAGCGGCTTGGCGATGATCGCCCTGCTAGGCGCTTGCGCGGGCGTCCCGCCGGCTGTTGCGCCCTGTGGAGCCGATAGTCGGACCTCGGCCGCGGCCGCACGTGCTTTGTGCGAGCGCAGGCTCGCACCGGTGCGGACAGCCAGCTCGTCCACGACCATGGCGCCAACGCTGTGCCGATGACCAGAGTACGAGGGGCCGGGATTTCCCAGCCCAACGATCAGCCACGGAGCCATTGCGTCCATTCGGTCTGCAGGTAGGAACCGGTTGGCCCGGTCCTGACAATAGTCAGAACCGGGCCGGTCTCAGCGGACTCAGGCCTTCTCGTCCTCCGCGGCAGGGGCCTCAGCTGCAGAAGCCTCGTCGCCAGCAGCCTCAGCTGCAGGGGCGCCGGCACCCATCTCGGCGAGCTCAGCGGCCATCTCGGCCTCCAGGGCTTCAGCAGAGATTGCCTGGGTGATGTTGACGATCAGCGTCGCCGCGTCGGTGAGCAGCTCGGCGCCCTTGGGCAGCACCAGGTCTGAGGCATGGATCTGGGTGCCAGCCGGCAGTCCCTCGATCGAGACCTCGACACGGTCAGGGATATGGGTGGCCTCGACGGCCAGCTCCACGTCGTTGTTCTCGACCGAGACGACCGTCTCGACCGCGGCGGCGCCCACGAGGTGGATGGGCACGTCAACGTGGACCTTTTCGCCCTTGCGGACGACAACGAGGTCGATGTGCTCGATGACCGGCCTGATCGGGTCGCGCTGGACGTCCTTGGCCAGGGCCAGGTGGTCCTTGCCGTCGATCTCGATGGTGAGCAAGACGTTGGCGACCTTGAGGGCCAACATCGTCTGGTGGCCCGGCAGGCTGATATGAACCGGGTCGGTGCCGTGGCCGTACATGACGGCGGGGATGTTGTGTTCGCGGCGGATGGTGCGGGCGGCACCCTTGCCGAACGAGGTGCGAGGTATGGCGACAAGCTTGTTCCGGGAAGTCTCGGGCTGGGACATGGTGCTCTCCAATGTTGCCGATCCGCGCGCCGTTGAGTGCGGCAGCTACGGGTGTGCTGGCGTGAGTGTTCGGGGGTGACAGTGTTCTGGGTGACGGTGTTCTGGGCGTGATGGCAGTGCGATGGGCCTCGACGCGGGGCGCGGCACGACGCGGGTAACCAGCGTGGCAAGCGCACTTCAGCCTGTGAAGATCCGGGCGTCCGGCGCCACCGCGTCGATAACGGAGCACTGCAACAAGCTGACACGAGTCAGGTCAGGCTGATTCACACTCAAATCAGGCTGTTTGGACTCAGATGGAATCAGTCATGCAGCGTCCCTCGCCGAGGCAACCCCGAAAGTCTAGGCGACCTGGTACGGCATATGGAAATCGTGGCCACGCCTCGCCCGGCCGGAGGCCGTAGGTCAGTCGGTCTGTTCAAACAGGCTGGTGACCGAACCGTCCTCGAAAACGGCGCGGATCGCCTGGCTGAGAAGGGGGGCGATCGAGAGCTCGGTGAGCTTGTCGAAGTGACGCTCGGCCGGGATCGGCAGGGTGTTCGTGACAATAACTTCGCGGGCCTGGCAGTTCTTGAGCCGGTCGACGGCAGGTCCGGACAGGATCGCGTGCGTGGCGGCGATGATGACGTCGGCAGCGCCCACGGCGATGAGCGCGTCGGCTGCTTTGGTGATCGTCCCGGCGGTGTCAATCATGTCGTCAACCAGGATGCAGGTGCGGCCGGCGACCTCGCCGACCACGCGGTTGGCGACGCTCTCGTTGGGCCGGGTGATGTCGCGAGTCTTGTGGATGAACGCCAGCGGCGCACCGCCCAGCCGCTTGGACCACTGCTCGGCGACCTTGATCCGCCCGGCATCCGGGGAGACGACGGCCAGCTGCTCGGTGCCGTACTTGCTGCGGACGTACTTGGACAGGATCGGCAACGCCACAAGGTGGTCGACCGGTCCGTCGAAGTACCCCTGGATCTGGTCAGTGTGCAGATCCACGGACATCAGCCGGTTGGCTCCTGCGGTCTTGAACAGGTCCGCGATGAGGCGGGCCGAGATCGGCTCGCGACCACGATGCTTCTTGTCCTGCCGCGAGTAGCCGTAGTAGGGCATGACCACTGTGATTCGCTTGGCGGAGGCACGCTTGAGCGCGTCGACCATGAGCAGGTGCTCCATGATCCACTCGTTGACCGGAGCGGCGTGGCTCTGCAGGACGAAGGCATCCGAGCCACGCACAGACTCCTCGTAGCGCACATACATCTCGCTGTTGGCGAACTCGTAGGCCGAGGTTGGCACCAGGTTCGTCCCAAGCTGATAGGCCACCTCTTCGGCGAGCTGGCGGTTGGACCGTCCGGAGAAGATCATGAGATTCTTCTCGGTCGCGCGCTTCAGGCCGTTCATGGGCTCGCGTTCCCTTCGGGGACTATGACGGAGTCTTCGGGGGCGACAGACGAATCCGCACTGGCAGCCGCGGCCGCGTGCGCGGAGGCTGTGCCCGCACGTTTGTCATACACCCAACCCAGCAGATTGCGTTGGGGCGACACGTTGATGGCCAGGGCGCCCGGTGGAACGTCCTGGCGGACGACGGTCCCGGCGCCGGTGTAGGCACCGTCACCCACGCTAACCGGCGCGACGAACATGTTGTCCGAGCCGGTGCGGCAATGGCTGCCGATGGTGGTGTGCATCTTGTTGACGCCGTCGTAGTTGACGAAGACGCTCGACGCGCCGATGTTCGTGTGCTCACCGATCGTGGCATCCCCGACATACGTCAGGTGGGGCACCTTGGATCCGGCGCCGATCTGGGCGTTCTTGGTCTCGACAAAGGTGCCGATCTTGCCCTTCGCACCGAGCTCGGTGCCCGGCCGCAGATACGAGAAAGGCCCGACCGTGGCACCCTCGCCGATAACCGCAAAAGACCCATGCGTGCGTATGACGGTGGCGCCGCGGCCGATCGCAACGTCCGTGAGCGTGGTGTCGGGCCCGAGGACGACATCGTCACCGATGGTGCTGGCACCATGGATCTGGGTCTGCGGATGGATGGTGACATCGCGTCCGAACGTGACGTCGGCATCTATCCACGTCGTGGCCGGGTCGACCACGCTCACTCCGGCACGCATCCAGCGCTCAACGATCCGGCGGTTGAACTCGGCCCCGAGCCGGGCCAGCTGGACGCGGTCGTTGACGCCCTCCGTCTCCCATAGGTCCTGGATCAGGTGCGCGCTCACTCGAAGGCCTTGGCTGGCGATGATGCCCAACACATCTGTGAGGTATCTCTCGCCCTGAACGTTGTCCGTGCCCACCTGGGTCAGCGCCCTGCGCAGGACCGCCGCGTCGAACGCATACAGACCGGAGTTGATCTCCGCAATCTCACGTTGTGCATCGGTGGCATCCTTCTGCTCGATGACGCCAGCGACCAAACCGTCCGCCCCGCGAAGAATCCGGCCATAGCCGGACGGATCGGGCAACGTCGCGGTGATCACCGTGGCGGCGCTCCCGCTGGCGACGTGTGCCTTCAGAAGTCCCCGCAGCGTCTGCGCAGAGAGCAGAGGGACGTCGCCGCTGGTGACCAGAACGGTTCCCAGGACGCCTGCCGGCAGTGCAGCCAGAGCACACTCGACGGCCCGGCCCGTGCCCTTGACCTCGTCCTGGTCGACGATGACTGCGCCGGGGTCGACATCCTCGATATGCGCAGCCACGAGGTCACGTCCATGGCGGACGACGATGACCAGGTGCTCAGGATCAACGCCTCGCGCCGCAGCAACCGCATGGCCAAGAAGGGTGCGTCCCCCGATCGCGTGCAGGACTTTGGGAGTGGCCGACTTCATCCTGGTGCCTTCGCCAGCGGCGAGGACGATGACAGCGGCCGGGCGGGGTGCAGTCACGCGATGAGCTCCTGAGGGTCGGAGTCGATGCATGCAGCCACGCCCTGGGCATTCCCGTCACGAGGGGACGCCGGGCTGCACTGTCTGAGCCAATGTTACCCGTCGCCCGCTGGTGGTTCAGCCGCGAGCGTTGCCGGGTCAGGCGTCACCTTGTCGCGCAGCCACGCGGCTGGAGGCAAGAATCGGGGCGGCGGGCGTGCTGCAGGACACGCGGGTCTAGATTCCATTGCACCATCGTCGAGTGAGAACCCTGAGCAGGCTTGGGCGTCTCATCGTGCTCATCACGGCCTCAGCCGCAGCAGTACCAATGACTCTTGTCTCGTGAATGCGGCACCGGCCCGGCCATCCGGACTCCGTTCTTGACCTGCTGCGCACCTCTGGCAGCCCCGAACTCGGTTCTGATCACTGGAGACAGCATCGCCACGCGTTACCTGGCCGATACCATCGCCCAGTTCCCGGCTGCCAGTCGGCCGGCCTGTATCAACGCCCAGGCCGGTGGCACAACTGCGGGGGCGGTCCTCGAACTCACCCGTTACTGCGGGTCTGGTGAAGCCGCAACGACAGTCATCATGGAGATGGGGAGCAGACCATCCCGCTTCTCGCGGAGCCACTTGGCGTGTTCCAAGTGGTTGGCAGCATCGGCCTGACGGCGAACATTCAGAGGAGAAACCACCACGGTGAGCGCGGCCAACCCAGGGAGCCGAGCGCGACTGGTGTCGAGTCAGTTGAACCCAGCCCCCAAAGTGTCCTCGTTTGCGTGGTTGTCTGCCGTAGAAATCGAGTTGTGTGGCACGGTCCTGACCCGCCGAGCGTCGTGAGTGAGCGACAGGTCCGCACGTGGCCTACGAACGCACGACAGCGCCCGCCTCGATCAGGTGGGCGGGCCGCCGTCGTACCCACTAACATGCCGGTCATGGCGCACACGACCCGACGAGTCACCTATCGCGGCGACCCAGCCTTTGCCTCCATGCTCGTGCAGATGCTCGAGCAAGAGGGTGCCAAGGTCAAGTGGGAGCGACCTCATGAGCAGCGCGGCATTGAAGAGATGGCGCAAGAGGTCATCGTCCAGATGGTCGCGGTGGGCAGCCTCACGGCCATCAAAGTCGCCCTCGACAAGTTCCGCAAACACATTCACGGCACAGCGGTAGCAACCATCGAAGACGGCGACGAACTGGGCGACGACCACGACCAGTGAGGCGGACGCTGTCTGGGTGCTAAGCGGGCACCATCAACGTTCGAGCCCACGAGTGTCCCCCGAGCGCCTGACCTCTACCTGTGCTTCGACAACGGGTTGGCCCGAGGATCCTTCTGGTGCGTGAGCCCCAATGTCTGCGTCAATTGCGGTGTGCGGTTCGACCCGGGGAAGGGCTCCGCAGCCAAGCGTTGGAGGACGCCATGCACCACGGCTGGGTCATGCCCGACGTGGCTCACCTAGTCGAGCGGCTGCCAAGACCAAGCCGGAGATGCAGACGTTCACCGAGGTCGATGCTCGCAAGCTGCTCGAGGCTGCCGAGTCCGACGGCCTCGCGGGTGCCTGGTATCTGGCCCTGTCCGGCCTGCGGCGCGGCGAGTTCTGCGGGCTCACATGGGCGAACGTCGACCTGAGGCCGCACTGGTGACCATTCCGCGGACCCGCATCATGGTGGACGCCGTGGTGTGCGAGTCCGGCCCGAAGACGGACAAGGGCCACCGGGCGTTGCCTCTGCCGGACGCGCTGGCACGAGTGTTCAAGCGTGCGCACCAGCGCCAGACCGAGGACCGTCCACTCCTGGGCGTCGACCACCTCGAGGGCGGCTACGTCGTCGCTGACCGGGGCGGTTCACCGATGCACCCGAGACGTTGGGGCTCGCCTGGGCGCGACTGCTCACCCGAGCCGGTGCGCGCCAGCTGCGTCTTCACGATGCTCGCCACACCCGCGGCACCGTAAGGCACCTGCGGGGCGTTCCCGTCGCTGTCATCGCCGCCTGACTCGGCCACACTGACGCGGCATTCACCATGCGGACCCATGTCCACAGCCGAGACGACGCACTGCGCTCTGCGGCCTCCGTACTCGACGTAGTGACATCTGCGCGACGTCTGGCCTCGTGGCGGGACATAGGCAGCGCCTCGCGTGGGCGCTTCCCGTGCTCAATCGGCTCCCCGGGAAGGAATCGAACCTTCGTCGCTAATCCTGATTCAAAGTCAGGCGGGCCCTGCCAGCAGACCAACCGGGGAACGACCCGCCTGCGCGGGGCACTGGCAAGGGTAGTGGACCCTGATGGCTGTCAGGGAATCGGCAGAAACCCTCCAACCTACGGTCCCGAAGGTTACGCTTGCGTAAGTTTCGTCACCACCGAAGGACACCATCCATGACGACTTCCGCCCCCCCTAACCCGCACCGGCTCGACAGCAGCGCCTGCACCATTTGGGCCTTGGAGAAGCTGAGCTGGGCCTCTGACGTCCGTTGGCCACGTCCCGAACGCCTTGATGGCAGGCGACGTCAGTGCGCCAGCCACAGCACCAAGGCCCACGTTCGGACATGATGGCATGGTGACCCAAGCACAGGAGACAACCGCGGTGACGACCTCCCGCGCCCGGATGACCGGCAAGCAACGGCGTGAACAACTGCTTGAAGTCGGCCGCAAGCTCTTTGCGGACAAAGGGTTCGAAGCAACGACGGTCGAGGAGATCGCTGCCAAGGCGGGGGTCTCCAAGCCAGTGGTCTACGAACACTTCGGGGGCAAAGAGGGTCTGTATGCAGTGGTCGTCGACCGTGAGATTCGCTCGCTGCTCGACGGGATCACCGGGGCGCTCACTTCCAACGGTCACGCTCGCCGGCTGCTTGAACAGGCCGCGCTGGCCTTGCTGGACTACGTCGAGAACTCCACCGACGGCTTTCGGATCCTCGTGCGCGACTCACCCGCAGGGCAGGCGACAGGGTCCTTTGCCAGCCTGCTCAGTGACGTGGCCAGCCAGGTCGAGTACATCCTCGCGGCGGAGTTCAAGCGGCAGAAGCTGGATCCCAAGACCGCGCCGATCTACGCCCAGATGCTGGTCGGCATGGTGGCACTGACCGGTCAGTGGTGGATGGACTCGCGCAAGTTCAAGAAAGCAGACGTTGCCGCACACCTGGTCAACCTCGCCTGGAACGGCTTGGGTGGAATGGAACCGAACCCCATCCTGCGCACCGCGCGCAAATAGCCCCGTCAGGTTGGCAACCCCTCCAGAAGCCGGCGGACCGTGGTGATACTGACCTGGTCGAACTTCCGGTAGTGCTGTCCGACGCTGCCGAACCGCACTGGTGTCCTCAGGCAGATGACCTCATCGAAGCAGGACCCCAGACGTTCAAACACGCTCCAAGCTGCCACCGGGGTGGCAAGGATGACCGGGCCGGCCCCGCTACGGCGCAGCACGCTGGACGCGGCTCGGGCGGTCGCACCAGTGGCCACGCCATCGTCGACGGCGATGGCCATCCGTCCTTTCACATCAAGAACATCGGCGGTCGGTCGCAGTTGAGCCACAATGTCCTCAACCTCTTGAGAAGCTTTGCGAATCAAGGCATCCAGCTCCTCGGGCCCCACCCCACAGGATGAGACAACCTCATCATTGAGAACGACCGCACCCTGTTCACCGACGGCGCCCAGCGCCAGCTCCGGCTGCCATGGCACACCGACCTTGCGAACGACGAGCACGTCCAGGCGAACGCCCAAGATGTCCGCCACCGGTGCCGCAACAGGAACACCTCCCCGCGGCAGACCCAGCACGATGCCGCCCGCGACCCCCCTCGGGTGAGCAGGGTGCACCAACCGACTGGCGACCATCTCGGCCAGCAGGTGCCCGGCATCGGCGCGGTCCCGAAACATCTCTCAAGTCTGCACCTGCGCACAGTGTCGTGGTGGCGATGATCGCCAGGACGGGAGCGCTGCGATCACCTACAGGGCAGACGGCACTCAGGTCTGGACCTGTTGGAACTCCAGCCGGTTGCCCACCGGATCTTGGGTGTGAAACCGCCGCACGCCCGGGAGGTTGTCATCCCAACGGGCTGTTGCCCCCGCCCCGGCAACGGCAGCGGCCACCGCATCGACATCCGAAACAGCGATCCCAGGATGTGCCTTGCGCGCGGGGATGAACGGATCCTCAACGCCGTAGTGGATCTCGCAGGAGCCCGCTCGGAACCACACCCCACCACGGGCGGCGAGCACCGGCGGTTTGGGCACCTCCGCCATGCCAAGGATCTGGCCGTAGAACGTCCTCAGTATGTTCTCCGAGCCAGCTGGGCAGGACACCTGTACGTGGTGCAAGCCGATGACCGCCCCCACTACGCCCTCGCCGCCTTGTGCGCCACGGCGAAGACGCGACGGAAAGCAAAGACCGTGCCGAACGGCTGTCGCGGGTAGGCCTGCGACAGCGCGTGGCCATATGCCGCGACAAAGTCAGCCCGCTCTACCTCATCCTTGAGCACCTCGAACACCGGCAACAGTGCGGTGCCCTTGGTCCACTCCAGCACTGGCTCACCCTGGAGGGCACCAGGATCCAGTATGTGTTGATAGGTGGTCTCCCACGTATCGACGTCGCAGCCAAGACCGGCTAGCAGGAAGAGGTACACCGCCGGCTCGCTGACTGCCTCACCTCGAGCCAGGCGCGGGAGGAGCTCGGCGGCGCGAGGCGACTTCATGGCAACCTGTCGCAGCAGGGTGTGCGACGGTGCGTTGAAGTTGCCCGGCACCTGCATGGCGAACCAGCCATCTGGCGCAAGTGCCGTGATCCACCCAGGGATCAGCTGCAGGTGGGAAGGCACCCACTGAAGCAACGAGTTGGAGAGGATGACATCGATCGGTGCGCCCAGCTGCGCCGGATCCCAGGTCTCGACGTCGCAGCCAAGCCACTCGACCCGTTCAAGGGTGTCCTTGCGTCGGGCCCGATCGAGCATCTCGGCGGAGGAGTCGACTCCGATGATCCGCGCGTGTGGCCAGCGCGCCGCCAGCTCGAGAGTAGCCGCACCGGACCCACAACCCAGGTCCACCACGATCGCGGGGCTCCTCGCAGCCACCCTGGACGTCAGGTCCGCGAACGGGCGTCGCCGTTGGTCGCCGTACTTCTCATACTGCTCAGGGTTCCATGTCTCTGTCATGGTGCCGCCTTCCAAGATCTCTTGATATCAAGATACCTACTGATAGGCTTTCGCCATGTCCGCCGTGCCCACTGATGAGGTCGACCGTATCGTCGAAGCGTGGCAGCGTGAGCGGCCCGACCTCGACGTCGCACCCCTGACCATCCTCTCGCGTCTCCTACGACTCGCCCGACACCTCGACCTCGCCCGCGGATCGGCCTTCGCCGAACACGACCTGGAAGGCTGGGGCTTCGACGTTCTGTCGGCGCTGAGACGCGAGGGCGCGCCATACCAGCTCTCCCCCGGACAGCTGGTCGCGCAGACGCTGGTGACCAGCGGGACCATGACCAACCGGGTCGACCGGCTCGCCGCCCGAGGCCTGGTCAGTCGCGGTCCCGACCCCAGCGACCGGCGCGGGGTCAAGGTGACGCTGACCACCGCGGGCCGTACGGTTGTTGATGCGGCCATGGCCGACCTACTCGACCGCGAGCGCATCCTGCTCAACCAGCTGTCACCGTCAGAACAGGGCCATCTCGCCGAGCTCCTGCGTCAGCTCCTGTCGCCGTTCGAGCCCTGAGGCCGTTCGAACCAAGGCAGGGGTCACCCAATGATCTCGGCGACCGAAAGCCATTCCAGCTCAAGAGTCTCGCGTTCGTCCACGATGGCTCGCAGCACGTCGTTGAGCGCGAGCACCGCGGTGTGATCGGCCGCCTTGGCCGCCATCTCCGCGTGAATCCTCTCCTCCTGGTCAGCGAGCTTGGACAGCTGACGGTCGATCCGGTTCAGGTCCTTCTTCGCCTCGCGCAGCTCGGCGGCCGACTGCCCGGACGCTGCGGCCCCGGCGGAAGCTCTCAGCCGGGAGCCTGAGGACGCCCCTGAGTCTGCTGTGGCCGCTAAAGACGCCCGGGCTGCCTGACGCAGGTCGAGGTATTGCTCCACCCCGCCGGGCAGGTCGCGAACCGCCCCGTCGCCCAACAGCGCCACCTGCCGGTCACACATGCGCTCCAGCAGATACCGGTCGTGGGAGACGACCAGCAAAGTCCCCGCCCAACCGTCGAGAACATCCTCCATGGAGGTCAGCGTCTCGATGTCGAGGTCGTTGGTCGGCTCGTCCAGGATCAACACGTTGGGCTCGGCCATGAGCAACCGCAGGAACTGCAGCCGTCGGCGCTCGCCGCCTGAAAGATCGCTGACCCGGGTCTGCTGACGGCCGCCGCTGAAGCCCAGTCGCTTGGCAAGCTGGCTGGCGCTGACCTCCTTGTCACCCAGGCGGGTGTACTGCTTGACGTCCTCGATGGCCTCGATGACCCGCCAGTCGGCGAACTTCTCAAGCTCGCGGACCTCCTGGGTCAAGTAGGCCATCGACACCGTCTTACCCACCTTGCGGGTGCCTGCGGACAGCGCGACCTCCCCGAAGATCGCCCGCATCAAGGTGGACTTGCCGGAGCCGTTGACGCCCACGATGCCGATCCGGTCCCCTGGTGCGAGTCGCCAGGTCACGCGGTCGAGCAGGCGCCGCTGACCATAGGTCACACTGACGTCGACGAGGTCGACAACGTCCTTGCCGAGGCGGGTCGTGGCGAAGCGCACCAATGACACATCGTCACGAGGTGCAGGCTCGTCAGCGATCAGCTCGTTGGCCGCGTCGATCCGGAACTTCGGCTTGGTCGATCGAGCCTGTGCGCCGCGGCGCAACCAGGCCAGCTCCTTGCGCAGCAGGTTGCTGCGCCGTTCCTCCGTGACTTCTGACACCCGGTCGCGCTCGGCCTTGGCCAGCACGTATGCCGCATACCCGCCGTCGTAGGAGTTCACCCCTCCATCGACGACCTCCCACGTCGTGGTGGCCACCTCATCCAGGAACCAGCGGTCGTGGGTGACGGTGACGACGGAAGTGCCAGGACGGGTACGCCGGGTGGCCAGGTGATCGGCCAACCATGCCACGCCCTCGACATCGAGGTGGTTGGTCGGCTCATCTAGTAGCAGCAGGTCGTGGTCGGCCGCCAGCAGACCGGCCAGCGCCAGCCGACGACGCTCACCACCGGACAACGGACCGACGATCGCCTCGAGCCCGCCCATGTCCGGTGCGTCGATTCCGCCGAGCAGGCCGTCGAGGATGTCGCGGATGCGTGGGTCGCCGGCCCAGACATGCTCGGGCAGATCTCCCAGCACAGCCGTGCGAACCGTCGCCTCGGGGTCCAGCGTGTCGACCTGGGTGAGCATGCCGACGGTCAACGACCCGAGCATGGTGATGCGTCCCCCGTCCACCGGCTGAAGACCGGCAAGAACGCGCAACAGGGTGGACTTGCCACCACCGTTGCGTCCCACGACACCCACCCGGGTGCCGCTACTGACCCCCAGCGAGACACCGTCGAGGATGAGGGTGGTGCCCAGCGCCAGGGAAGCGCGCTCGACAGAGACGAGATTGGCCATCGTGTTCAACTGCTCCTGAGTCCTGCGGGGCCGGTATGCCCGGTTGAGCCGAATGAGCCGCGGGGTCCGGATGCCGCGGTGACGATGTGTGCTCCGCGCACGGGACCGACGGCGCGCTTGACGGCTGGAGCCGCACCCGGCGCGGCCAGCGCCACGGCCAGGTCCAGGCTGCGCTCGGTGTCAGAGACCAGGAAGGCGACCGTCGGACCCGACCCGGAGACGATGCCAGCCAGGGCACCGTTGTCCATGCCCGTGTGCAGCACCTCCTCGAGTCGAGGCTGCAGCGACAGGGCAGCGGGCTGCAGGTCGTTGCTCAACGCCCGCCCCAGGGACTCAGCGTCCCCCGAGCGCAGCGCGGTCATCATCGACGCGGACGGTGTGGGCTCGGGAACCCGTAGGCCGGAACGCAGCCGGTCGCACTCGGCATACACCTCGGGGGTCGAGAGACCGACGTCGCTGAGGGCCAACACCCAGGTGTAGCGGCCTCGCCCAAGCACCGGTGCGAGCTGGTCTCCACGCCCCGATCCCATCGCGGTGCCGCCCAGGAGTGCGAACGGGACATCGCTGCCCAGCTGGGCTGCCAGGTCCTCCAGCGCTGCCCTCGAGTACCACACCCCCCACAGCGCATCGCAAGCCAGGAGTGCCCCCGCCGCGTCGGCTGACCCTCCTGCCATCCCCGCCGCGACCGGGATGTCCTTGTCGATGGTGATGTGGACCGGCAGGTCGATGCCGGCCTCGGTGGCCAGCAGGCGAGCCGCCCGCATCGCCAGGTTGGTGCCATCGGCTGGGACAAGATCGGCGTAGGGGCCGTTGATGGTAATGCCCCAGTCTTCGGCCGGTTCGACACTGATGTCGTCATGCAGACCAACCGCCTGGAAGACCGTTGCCAGGTGGTGGAAGCCGTCCGGGCGGGCCGGACCGACCATCAGCTCGAGGTTGATCTTGGCCGGGACCCGCACCGTGACGGACGCCAGCGAGGTCGCCGCTGAGCTCATCGGGCCACCAGGGCGGGACGGGCGGCTGCGATCGCCGCGAAGGTGTGGATGTCGAGCTGTTCGCCGCGGGTCCGCGGGTCCACGCCCGCGGCCCGCAGGATCATCTCGGCATTGGTGGCCGAACCCGCCCAGCCGGCCAGAGCCGCGCGCAGGGTCTTACGCCGTTGCGCAAAGGCTGCGTCGATACAGGCGAACACCTCCTTGCGGGACGCCGGCGTGCGGGGCGGTTCACGCCGGGTGAGGGTCACCAGACCGGAGTCCACGTTCGGGGAAGGCCAGAACACGGTGCGACTCACCGTCCCCGTCAGCCTCACGTCGGCATACCAGGCGGCCTTGAGGCTGGGGATCCCGTAGGTCTTGCTGCCGGGCGGCGCGGCAAGACGCTGCGCGACCTCGAGCTGAACCATCACCAGAACCCGACGCAAGGTCGGGAAGGCCTCGAGAAAGCTCAGCACGACGGGTACCGAGATGTTGTAGGGCAGGTTCGCGACCAAGGCCGTCGGCTGAGGATCAGGCAGCGTGCGCACGGTCAACGCATCCGCGACAACGACTGTCAAGCGTTCGCCGTATGCAGGCGCCAGCGCGGCCACCGTGTCCGGCAGGACGCTCGCGAGGATGGGGTCGACCTCCACGGCCAGGACCCTGGCGACCTGCGGAAGGAGCCCGAGAGTCAGGGAGCCGAGACCCGGTCCGATCTCGACCACGACGTCGCCGGGGTCCAGGTCGGCGAGGCGCACGATCCGGCGGACGGTGTTGGCGTCGATGACGAAGTTCTGGCCCCACTTCTTGGTGGGGCGTACACCCAGGCGGCCGGCCAGATCACGGATCTGGCCGGCCCCGAGCAACCCG
>DAITND010000008.1:0-37613 GCA_036834825.1 Dermatophilaceae bacterium | reverse complement strand
GGGCAAGGGGGCAACCTTCGAGATCACGCTGCCGATCCCTGTTAGCTCCCGCTAGCGATCTCACGTACCAGCGAGCGTTCACGATCCGGATATTCCACTCGTCGCGGACCGTACGCGGCCTGGCTACCGCCTCAGATGAGCCAGCTCTCCGGGTTGATCGGCGACGCTGATGTCCGCGCGGTGATGAGAGCTCTCTCATCTGGCTCTCCCGGTCAGCTCATACCGCGCTGAGAGGGTCATCAGAGCGCCCCGAAAGCGGGGCGTTCCAAAGAAGGGCACAGACATGATGAAGAAATCCAAGAAGCTGGTCGTGACCGGAGCTGCGAGTCTGCTCGGCGTCGCACTGGCTGCCAGCGGAGCCTACGCGGCCACCGGATCGCTGACCGCTGGGGATGCCCCGGGTCAGGTCCTGCACGTGAGCGGTGTCGGGCCGGCGTCAGATCATGCCAGCGCCACCGCTGTTGCACACGCCAACGCCAAGGCCAAGGGCTTGTTTGGTTCCACGTCAGCGCACGCCGCCGCCGCCACGCACGCCAGCGCCAAGGGCCAGTCCGGTGCCGTGCCTGTGCACGCGAGCGCCAGCGCCAACGGACTGTCCGGTGCCATGGCGACGCCGATGGCTGCAGGGCACAGCAGTGTCGGTCAAGTCGCCCGCCCAGCACCCCAGACTCTGCCCGCATATCACGCAGTCATGCCCCACATGCCCGCAACGGTTCAGCCAGTCGTTCCCCAGCCGATGATGAGTCGCGCCACGACCGTGCCATCCGGCCCGATGATGCACTGAGAGCGGCACCAGACAACTGCTTCACCGCGGACCGGCAGGATGGGCTGGGGCCGGCCAAGCCGTAGCTGACGGCGTGTCGCATGGCGACGCGCCGTCAGTGGTCTGCAACTCCCCGGCCACTACACGGCCGGGATGTACACCCAGCTCACGGTCACCTGACCCTGATCGTCGCTGCGAGTCGGGATCGCCCTGACCGGTTAGGCTGTGGGATCCCAGATCAACAGCTTGGACGCAAACGGCTGCCTTCCTCGCCGTCATCGATGTGGTCAGGCGCTCCGGGCGCTGATAGACGCATGACGAGCCCGCAACAGCCGACCCTGACCCGAAAGGCTCAAACATGGACGCCCTGAGACGGCTGGATGATCAGCTGCTCCTCGCGATCAACTCGTTCGCCCGCCATACGACGTGGCTGCATTCTCCGGCCCTGGCCTACGCCAAGTACGGCGTTGCCCTGTTCGCCGTGCTCCTGCTGGCCGGAGTGCTGATCTCGCGGCGCGCAGAGTCAAGGGTGCTTGCGGCGGCGGCCTGGGCCTGCATCGCCACCTTGATCGCGCTCGCGCTCAACCAGCCGTTGGGTCACGTGTTCGCCGAGGCCCGGCCCTATGTCACCCACCCGCACATCCTGCGCCTGGCCGCCTTCACCACCGACTTCTCCTTCCCCTCCGACCACGCGGTCATGGGCGGCGCGGTCGCCGCCGGCCTGCTGCTGGTCAACCGCCGTCTCGGTCTCCTCGCCGTGTTTGCTGCCGCGCTGATGGCGCTCACACGGGTATACATCGGCGCCCACTATCCGTGGGACGTGCTGGGCGGCCTTGCTTTCGGGGTGGCTGTGGTGCTTCTCGGCTGGTTGTCGTTCCGGCGCTCGCTGACGGCTCTGACTGCCTGGCTTCGCCGCCGGCCCGGGCTCATGGCGTTCTTCGCCGAGCGCGAGACATCCCGCCAGCCTCAGCCCATCGCGGCGGCCGGCTAGATCGTGGAGATGCCGAAGCTCTTGAGCTTGCGGTACAGGGAAGAGCGCGCGATCCCCAGCGTTGCCGCGGCCTGAACCCGGTTTCCGTCTGCCTCTCGGAGGGCTTTGACGATGGCATCTCGCTCGACGGCCTCCATCCCGGAGAGCTGCCGCCGGGCCGAGTCGTGACAGTAACCCGGCAGGTCCTCGGGCTGGATGTCCCCGACGGGGCGCCGCAGAAGAGCCGCCGCCAGAGCCTCCTCGAGCTGGGTGATGTTGCGTGGCCACGAGTACCGGGAGATGACGCGCATGGCGGCTGGCCCGACACGGGTCGGTCGTCCCTGGGAGATCTGGTTGAGCACCTGGGACACAACCGTTGCCATGTCCTCGGTTCTGTGGCGAAGCGGCGGCACCGTCACAGCCTGCTGGAAGTGGACCAGGAGGTCGCGGAACGGCAGGTCCGAGTCGAGGTTGGCATCAGACAGCGTGGCCGCGAGGTAGACCGGCTTGTCGCTGTCCGCCAATGCCAGCAGGAACTTGTTGAGCTCTTCAACTCCGTCGGTGGACAGTGCGTCGATGTTCCTGAAGATGTACAGGGTTGGCTGGGCGTTCGCTTCGAGGGCGGCTTCGGCGTCGTCGTAGAAGCAGGGGGAGATGTCGACCGCGTCGATGAGCAGGCTTCGACCTCTGGGGTTGACCCGGTGATAGATCTCGGCGATGAGTGAGAACTTGCCGGTCCCGGTCTCTCCCATGACAAGGAATGCGTCGTGGCTGGCCGAGGCGGCTGCGATGTCGCTGCAGGCGCGCTTCCACAACGGCGACAGACCGCTACCGCTCAGCGTGGAGGCAGTCAGCAGCTGTGGCAGGTTGAGGTTCGCGCCGCTGCCCAGGACGAGCTTGGGGACTGGCCGCTCTGCGACAACCTGGCTGGTTGACTGGGCGGCTTCGGCGACCAGAGTGATCTCCAGGACCATTCCGGCAATGTCTGTCCCGACCACGATGCGTGTTCCCTTGATGCGGATCACCTTGCCTGTGGTCAGCTCGAGCTGATCCACCGTGCGGTCGTGCCGGCTCATCAGGTAGCGAGCGTGATCCTGGATCGTTGCGCGTTCCATCGGCGTCAGCAGTCCCTGGGCCACGGTGTTGGCCATCACGACGGTGCCGCCGACGGCCATGACGCCACCCCGGCTTCGAGCGTCAGCGCGGACAAACGTCTCGAACAGCGCCTGCTGGCACTGGCTGCGGTCTATCAGCAGGTTGCGCTCGATGTCGTGGGCTGCAGACCTGACCAGCGCGTGCATCAGAGGACTTGAGTGCTCGACCAGACAGCTGATGTCGAGGACGCCTTCGATGCGGCCGCTGAGTGGGTCACGGATGGGGGTTCCGGAACAGGCAAATGGTTGTAGAAGCTCATGAAAGTGCTCCGGTCCCACGATCTGGATCGGCTGCCCGGACTCGAAGACGGTCCCCACGCCGTTGGTTCCCATGCCCGCTTCGCCGTAGTCGAAACCGGGTGCGAACGAGACCTTGTCCAGGAGCAGACCGATCGTCCGGGAGTTGTCGACGCGGGTGAGCACCCGCGCCTTGCCATCGGTCACCGCGATGCTCAGCGGGATGTTGGCGGTCTCCTCGCTCAACCGATCAATGATCGGCCGTGAGCAGCGGACCAGCCGCGACGAGGTGTCCAGATCGGAGTGAAAAGAAGCCTCGGATGTCGATGCGTCAACGCCGGCACTGCGTGATCGCTGCCATGACGCTGCGACGACATCGGGGACCGCGCTCTCGTGTGCGGACCCCGTGGCAAGGAATCCAGCGCGGGCAGCAGTGATGCGTTGGCGTCGGGCCGCGACGTCCGCCATGTCAGTCCTTCTCTCTCCCCGGTGACTCCTCAAGGATGCCTCCTGGTTGACCGCCCGGGAACGGTTTTCGGTGCTTTGAGGCTTTCTTGGGGTGTCCGAATGTGAGACACGTCTCAAACCCGGACTGCGTGCAGTTGACATTCCCCAGGCGTGCGCAGACCGAAACGCTCTCTCCGACGGTGGCGATATCGACCCCTGCCGGCCCTTCGCGCCGTCATTTCCGGTGTCCGACCGGTGTCCAAATATGGGACAGGTCAGACCGTTGGCAGATCCAGCACTCTTGAGATTCGCAGCAGCCGCACCAAACCCCAGACCCGCAGCTCGCATCTCACCCAAACGAAAAGGGACAATCATGGAGCGTCTGATCAATATCGACAACGGTGGGACTCTCACTGACATCGTCGTCGGGAGTGGAACAGACTTCACCTTCACCAAGACGCTCACGACCCCGGTCGATCTCTCACAGTGTCTGTTCGACGGCATGACCAAGGCCTCGGCAGAGCTGTATGGGGAAGCAAACCTCTCGAAGCTGCTGCACTCGACCCGGCACATCCGCTACTCCTCCACCCAGGGCACCAACGCTCTGATCGAGCGCAACGGCCCGCTTATCGGACTCATCACCGACGATCCTGCACTGGTCGATGAGCTGCGCGCGTCCGACGAGTCCGCACTGCTCTTCGATGACCTGATCGGTGATCGCGTCGGTCTGCTGCCCCGCGAAGGCGCGGACGATGAGCTGCGAACGGCCCTGGTAGCCGAGGTCAACCGCCTGACCACGATCGGAGCCGAGCGTCTCATCGTCGCCGCTGCGACTCTTGAGCGTGAGCACCTGTACAAGCGGGCGATGCTCAAGAACTTCCCGCGCCATCTCCTGGGATCTGTTCCGATCCTCTTCTCCCGGGAGTTTGCCACCGACACTGACCGTTCCCGTCAGATCTGGTCCGGAATCCTCAACTCGTTCCTGCACCCGACCGTGGAACGGTTCCTCTACAACGCCGAGGACCGCCTGCGCGCGCACAAGATCAAGAACCCCCTCCTGATCTACCGCAACGACGGCGCGTCGTCGCGGGTGGCCAAGTCGGTGGCACTCAAGACCTACTCATCCGGGCCGCGAGGCGGCCTGGAAGGTACCCGTGCGCTGGCCGAGGCCTACGGCCTTCAGAACGTCCTGATGATCGATGTGGGTGGCACCACCACAGATGTCGGCGCAGTGAACAACTCGACGATCGCCACTGACCGGCATGGCTCGGTCAAGGGGGTGTCCATCTCCTACGAGATGAGCAACGTTCACTCGACCGGTGTGGGTGGAAGCTCCATCATTGCCGTCGAGGGCGGCACGATCACCGTCGGTCCCGAGAGTGTCGGCGCCGCCCCCGGGCCCGCGTGCTTCGGCTTCGGCGGCACGCAGGCAACCATCACGGACGTGAACCTGCTTCTCGGCGTGCTCGATCCCGAGACGTACCTCAACGGCGAGATGTTTCTCGACGCCGTGCGGTCGAAAGCCGTCATCACCAAGACCATCGCCGAACCCCTGGGAATCAGCCTGGAAGAAGCACTGGTCCGGATGGAGGACACCTACTCGGAGAAGATGGCCGGAGCATTCGCTCATTTTGTCGAGGACCCCGAGACGACCACGGTGGCTGCCTTCGGTGGTGGCGGACCGATGAGTGCCTGCAGCGCCGCACGGATCGCCGGTGTCCGTCACGTACTGGTGCCCAAGCTCGCGGCCGTGTTCTCGGCCTTCGGGATCAGCTTCTCCGACATCGCCCAGACCTACGAAACCAACATCACAGGTATGGACGCAACCGCTGTCGACGAGGCGAAGAAGGCGATGGAGTCCAAGGCCTCGCGAGACATGTTCCAGGAAGGGCACGAGCTCAGCGACTGCAGGGTCGACTGGAGGCTGGTCACCGAGAACGCGGACGGCTCGTCCCGCCCGTCGACGGTGTACTCCGATGGCCTGGTCCCTTCGCCCACCGCGGGGCAGAACGTCATCCTCTCCCTCAAGGCGACCTTCGCCCTGCCGCACCCCGTGATCGAGGGCGGGACCCCCGCGGACAAGAGCGACGCCGTCGCCTCCGGCACCCGTGCAGTCCGTTCATCAGCAACGCAGATCGACACCATCGCGGTCTACCAGCTCGAGGGCCAGCAGCCCGGTGCAACGGCATCGGGACCGGCCATCGTCGAGGGCCCGTTCTTCACGGCAAGAGTTCCGGCCGGCTGGACCCTGGATATCTCGGCGGCAGGAGACCTGCTGCTCACCGACTCAAGGTAGCGACTCCGCAATGAACGTTCCAGACCATTTCAGCGAAAGGTAGAGCACCATGCGCGTTCCCATGACGGAGTACCTGTTCATCGACCTCGACTCCGAGAGGTGGCTGTGCCGGATCTGTGGCCAGGACCTCGGCGATGCCCGCGGCAACTACAAGGAGGGAACGCTGGTCTACGACCGCGATCCCCGGGAGATCCACCCGCCGATCCTCGACCCCGAGAAGTACGAGTTCACGTTCTCCCCGGACCCTGCCTTCTGCCGGATTCTCGAGTTCTGCTGCCCGCAGTGCGGCACCCAGATCGAGGCCGAGTATCTTCCGCCCGGCCACCCCCCGACGGTGGACATGATCTGGGACATCGACTCGCTTCGCGAGAAGTGGGAAGCCAGCGGCGACAACGCCGAGGTCGTCGTCAACTACGGGCCGGGCGAGAACGCGGTCACCGACTTCACCGCAAGGTTCGAGTCGACCGGCAGCCACTCTCATTCTCCGTCCAGCAACTAACCGCCGTATCTACCAGAGAGGCATGTGACCATGAAACGCATCTCCGTTGACATCGGCGGCACCTTCAGCGACTGTTTCTTCGTTTGGGACGATCTGTATATCGAGTCCAAGGCGCTCACGACCCACCACAACCTGGCGCTCGGATTCAACGAGGCACTCGACCGGGCCTGCGAACGGGCCGGAGTGGACCGCGATACGGCCCTGGCCCAGGTCGACTCGGTCCGGTACGCCACCACCCTGGGGACCAACGCGCTGATCGAGGGCAAGGGCCCCCGCATCGCGGCCCTGGTCACCCACGGCTTCGAGGACACGATCCCGCTGTCCCGAGGACGTGGGTATGGCGAAGGCCTCGACGGCATCAGGCAGGGTGACATGCCGAACGCCCAGCGTCCGGAGCCGCTCGTCCCGCGCAAGCTGATCCGCTCGATCAAGGAACGGATCGACTCGGTGGGCGAGGTGCTGGTCCCCGTCATGTACGACGACGTGCGCCAACAGGTTCGTGAGCTTGTCGACGAGGGCGCCGAGGCGATCGTCGTGGCGCTGACCAACGCCACGGAGAACTCGGCCCATGAGGAACGAGTCCTGGAGATCATCCTGGACGAGTACCCCACTCACGAGCTGGGCTCCATCCCGGTCCTGCTGAGCAGTCAGGTGTCCGGTCGCAAGGGCGAGTATGTGCGCGCCACGGCCACCATCGTGGATGCCTTCCTGCACTCGACGATGTTCCACGCGCTGAACCAGCTGTCCAGCAACCTGCGGGACTCGGGCTACAAGAAGCCGATGCTGGTCATCCACAACTCCGGCGGGATGGCCCAGCCGAACTCCACCGACGCCCTGCAGACCATTCACTCGGGGCCGATCGCGGGCGTTGGGGCGGCACAGCACCTCTCCGAGTCCACCGGCCTCGGTGATGTCGTCTCGATGGACATGGGCGGCACGTCGTTCGACATCGGGCTGGTGCCCGAGGGCGGGGTCAGGCACTACGACTTCCAGCCGACGATCGGGCGCTGGATGGTGTCGGCGCCGATGATCCACCTGAACACCCTCGGAGCCGGCGGCGGTTCCATCGCCGGCTTCAACCGCATTCACCACTCCATCCAGATCGGACCGGAGTCCGCAGGATCCGATCCGGGCCCTGCCTGTTACGACCGCGGCGGCGTTCAGCCGACTGTCACCGACGCAGACCTGCTGCTTGGCTACCTCGACCCGGACAACTACGCCAACGGGCACATCCAGCTCAACAAGAAGCGGTCGGTCTATGCGATCGAGGAGACGCTGTGCGATGAGCTTGACCTGGAGGCCATCGAGGTCGCCAAGGTCATCAAGAGCACGGTGGACGAGCAGATGGCCATCGGCATCGAGAAGGAGCTGCGTTCTCGCGGCGGCCTGATCGAGGACTACACGATGCTCGCCTACGGAGGCAACGGCCCGCTGCACGCCTGCGGGATCGCCGCCAGCGCCGGGATCAAGAAGATCCTGTTCCCGCCCTTCGCCTCGGTGTTCTCGGCGCTGGGAGCCGGCAACATGCAGCCTCTTCATATCCATGAGCGCAGCGCCCGTGTCGTCCTGTACGACCCGCTGAACCGCAGCCTGTACAACCAGTACGCGGCCATGAACTCCTACATCAAGGAGCTCGAGGTCAAGGGCGCCGAGGACCTGGTACGTCAGGGTTATGACCGGGCCGACGTCAGGTACCGGCTCGAGATGGACATGCGCTACGGCAACCAGCTCGTCACGACCGCAGTTTCCTTCGACATCAACCGGGTCGACGGCGTCGCCGACGTCCTGCACCTGATCAAGACCTTCTCCGAGATCTTCGGCGGGCGTTACGGCGAGGGCACGCAGGCACCTGAGGCCGGAATCCGGGTCCAGACCGTGCGCGTGGCGTCCTTCATCGAGGGCGAGGTCATCAAGTTCGACTCCGTTGTTGCCGGCGGAGAGAAGACAGCCCCCGAGCCGGTCTCCCACCGCAAGGTTCACTTCACCAGTGCTGACGAGCCGATCGACACGCCCGTCTACGACGCGGAGGCATTGAGGCACACGCACGTCATAGCGGGCCCGGCCATCGTCACGACCGAGAACACCACCTACCTGGTCGAACCAGGCTGGCGGCTCGAACCAACCGTCCAAGGTGCCGTCTGGCTACTCAGCGACTGAGTTCACGACAACCACTTTCTAGCTGAGACAAAAGGAGATTGAGAGAGATGACGGTTACCCAAGACACAGACGTCCGTGACGGAAACGACGAGACTTCACAGCTTCTGTCCGAGCAGGAACAGCAGTGGGTCGACAAGTTCATGGACGAGACCACGTTGTTCCTCGGACCGGATCCGGCGATCATGCGCCATCACGAGATCATGCCGCGAACCGAGTACGAGCAGGAGTGCATCACCAACGGCATCAACCCCCTGGAGATCGACCGCATCCGCAAGCGTCTTGCCGGTTCCCTGGACGAGGCGTTCGAGATGTGCGAGAGCATGGGCGCGGCCCCCGGTGCCAAGTGGGCTGACCTGTCCGTCGCGGTCTACACGGCAGAGGGTGATGTCTGCTACCTGTCCAACCGTGGCGTGATCGCCTTCTCGGCGGTCCTGCACCACCCGATCCGATACATCATGAAGAACTGGAAGAACGAGCCGACCGTCGGTATCAACCCCGGCGATGGCTTCTTCCACAACGACTCCCGCTTCGGCATGGTCCACAACACCGACCAGTCCATGCTGGTGCCGGTCATCCGTGAAGGCGAGATCATCGCCTGGGTCGGTGCGACCATCCACGAAGGTGAGAACGGGGCCTGCGAGCCAGGCGGTATGCCGTCCGGCTCGGAGACCCCCTTCGACGACGGGCTGCGCGCCTCGCCGATCAAGATCGTGGAGGGCGGGCACCTGCGCCGCGACCTGCTGACCTTCCTGCAGCACTCGACGCGCGACCCGAAGCTCATGCTGGCCGACATCAAGGTCAAGATGGGCGCGGTTCGCCGGGTGATGGAGACGGTCGACCGCCTCATCGACGAGGTCGGCCAGGAGACGTTCGTCGCCTCCCTGCGGGTCACCGTCGAAGATGTCGAGACCGAGGTGCGCCGGCGGATCAAGGAGATGCCGGACGGCACGGTGACGTTCAACCAGTTCGTCGACTCGACGCTGAAAGAGAACATCCTCATCAAGTTCGCCTGCAAGATCACCATCAAGGGCGACAGGGTGATCGTCGACCTGACCGGCACCGGTCCGGAGATCCTCAACCGGGCCATCAACTCGCCGCTGGCGTCCACCAAGTCCTTCATGGCGCAGGCGATCCTGTCCTACTGGTGGCCGGATCTTCCGCGAAGCACGGGCGCCCTCTCACCCTTCGAGGTCATCACCGAGGAGCACAGCTGGGCGGACGCCGGGTATGACGCCCCGGTCGGTCAGTCACTGCAGGCATCGTTCCGTGCCTTCACCGCCCTGCAGACGGCTTTCGCCAAGATGCAGTTCTCCAGCTCGCACAAGTACTCCAACGTGGTGGCGCCCTGGTTCAACCAGATCAACGACTTCCTCTGGGGCGGCACGACGCAGAACGGCGAGCAGGTGGGCAACCTCTGTGCCGACCTGAACGGCATGGGCGGTGGCGCAAAAGCGTTCCGGGACGGCGAGGACGCCGTGGCCCCGCTGTTCTGCGCCATGGCCGACATAGGTGAGCAGGAGGTCATGGAGGAGGAGGTGCCGTTCCTTCAGCTGGTGAGCAAGCGGCTCGTGCGTGACAACCAGGGCTTCGGCAAGTTCCGCGGCGGCATGGGCTACGAGATGATCGTGGCCTCCCGCGGCACCCCGAGCTGGGGCTTCATGACCGTGACGTCCGGGTCGAAGTTCTCTCCGGTCGCCGGACTGTTCGGCGGCTACGGCTGCCCGGTCTATCCGCTGGCCACGGTCAAGGGCATCAACATCTACGACATCATCCGGGAAGACCCCACCAAGTTCGACCTCTCGATGGAACGCGTGATGAACGAGCAGCCCTACGAGGACGGTGTCTACCAGACCGCTCACATGGGCCTCCAGTTTGACGTCGCCAAACAGGGTGAGCTGTACATGATCGCCCAGGGCGCGGGCGGCGGCTACGGAGATGTCCTGGAACGCGACCCCGAGATGGTGGTCGACGATCTGCAGCTGAACCGCATCTCTGCCCAGGTGGCCACCGACATCTACGGGGTCGTCTGGACTCCGGAGACCTTTGTGGTCGACGAAGAAGCGACGAAGGCGCTGAGGGCTCAGGCCCGCCGGGATCGCATTGCCCGCGGCAAGCCCTATCACGAGTTCGTCAAGGAGTTCGTCAAGACCGAGCCGCCGAAGGAGCTTCTCTACTACGGCTCCTGGGGCCAGGACAACGACGAAGAGCTGATCGCGACCCACTGGGGCGGGATGGAGCCCGAGCGGGTGAAGGGAAAGCTCAGCGAGCTGCCACTCATCATGGTGCCGGATCGCCGGGTGCTGAAGATCGCCAAGCTCGAGCAGCGGGTACTCGAGCTCGAGAGGAAATACGGCGAGGAAGTGACTCACAAGTCCTGACGTGCCCGGCCGTTCTACCCCTTTCGGCCGACCTACCCCATAGCGGTGTTCCCCGTCCGACAGCAGCCGGTACGGACGGGGAGCACCATCCCTGATCGTCCCCTCCGACTCTGACATCCCTTGATCGCCCCCTCCACACTCTGAAAGGCCTCTCATGACAATCACGCTCGCAGAAGTGATCACCCAGCCCCAGTCGGGCCGGACCCGGGCCGTGGTGCTCGATTTCCATGAGTACGCGCAGTCGGTCATTCTCCAAGGTCGCGACGTCCCCTGGCAGCAGCCGACGGCATACTCGAACTTCTTCGGACAGGCTCAGGGACTGCTCAAGCCGGACGTGGCGCTTCTTGACCTGGGCACGCTGTACGCCAACGCGGTAGCCACGAACGACGGCCTTCGGGCATCTCTGTCCACGAGGTCGCGTACCGGGTATGCCCTCAAGACCCTCCTGGCGAACGAGACCACTGCCTCCATGGCCCTGGAGCTGGCCACCGTGGTGTCCCAGACCTCATCGGCCCCCCTGGTGTTGCAGATCCCCTCGCCGATGCTCTGGCTGGCACTCACCCATGAGCTCAGCGGCGCCGGCACCGTGTCCGATCTGACCATCGACGATGCCGAGAATGCGGCGATGCACGTCGCCGGCTGGCTGCGGCGGATGTCGATGCTGCCAGTGTCGATGCTCCTGCTCGACGAACGGTGGACCGGGACCGACTTCATGCCGCTGGTGGACAGCTCGGCCTACACACCGGTCTCCAACGTGACCCTCAACTATCGGTGGGAGCTCGCGCGGCGCACGTGCGATGGGGTGAACATCCTCGGATCTTCGGTGACCGGGGCACTGGTGCCCCCGGAGTACTGGCTTTCCGATGCCGCGAGCGCGTCCGCGGGCGACTTCCTGTTTGCGGAGATCCCTGCTCACGCGGTGCCGGAGACGGTGCTGTCACAGCTGGCGAAACTGATCTGAGAAGCAGAAGGAACATGGACGCGTCATCACGTCCATGAGAGCCATCGGGTGCCAAATATAAGGACGAGCCATGAAACTCAGTAATGCATCCCGGAACCATCGATCACGTATCCGTGGCGATCACACCTCCGACTATGAAGCGACCCGTCCAGGCGCCCTGAATATCCTTGCGAAGAGTCGGCCCACTGCTACCTGGTCACGGGTGAGTCCAGCGATCCTTGGCGACATCGACCACTACGTCTATGCTCTGGCACGGCGCCAGGCATGAGCAGCCGCAAGAGCCTGGACAAGGTGATGGACACGGCGGCCGAAGCCGTTGCCGACATCCCCCAGGGTGCGGTTATCGCCTGCGGTGGTTTTGGGATCTGCGGCATTCCCACGGTCCTCATCGACGCTCTGGCCGGACTGGGGATCACCGACCTGGAGATCATCTCCAACAACTGTGGAACCGACGGCGTAGGGCTTGGGAAGCTGTTGGTAAACAGACAGATTCGCAGGGTCGTCGCGTCTTACGTCGGTGAGAACAAGGAGTTCGCGCATCAGTTCCTCAGCGGTGAGCTCGAAGTGGAGCTGACCCCGCAGGGCACCCTGGCCGAACGGCTGCGGGCCGCCGGCGTCGGTATACCGGCGTTCTACACCGTGACCGGGATGGGCACCCAGGTCGCCAAGGGAGGACTGCCTTGGCGGTATGGCTTCGACGGCTCGGTCGCCGTCGCGTCGCCGCCGAAACTGACCTCGGAGTTCGACGGCAGGTCCTACCTGCTTGAGCGAGCACTGCCGGCTGACTTCGCTTTCGTGCGTGCCTGGAAGGGCGACCGACACGGCAACCTGGTCTTCCGTAAGGCGGCCCGCAACTTCAACCCCGTCTGCGCGATGGCCGCCAAGGTCGCCATCGCCGAGGTGGAACATTTGGTCGAGCCCGGCGAGCTCGACCCGGACGCGATCCACCTGCCGGGGTTGTACATCGACCGCGTCGTGCCGCTGACCTCAGCGCAGGTCGTGGACAAGGGGATCGAGCGGCTGACAACACGACCGCTTCAGCTCACGAACGCAGGGGAGTGACGATGGCGCTGAACAGGGAGCAGATGGCCGCCCGCGCCGCCCGCGAGCTGAGTGACGGGGACTACGTCAACCTCGGCATCGGCCTGCCGACCCTTGTCCCCAACTACGTCGACGCCGACATCGAGCTGGTCCTGCAGTCCGAGAACGGGATCCTCGGCACCGGTCCGTATCCCTTCGACGGGGACGAGGACCCGGACCTGATCAACGCCGGCAAGGAGACGGTGACCGTCCTGGCGGGTGCCAGCTACTTCGACTCGGCCGCGAGCTTCGGGATGATCCGCTCCGGCAAGATCGACGCCGCGATCCTTGGCGCCATGCAGGTCTCCGCTGCCGGCGACCTCGCCAACTGGATGATCCCCGGCAAGATGATCAAGGGCATGGGCGGGGCCATGGACCTCGTGCATGGTGCGCGAAGGGTCATCATCCTGATGGAGCACGTCGCCAAGAACGGAGACTTCAAGATCGTCAAGGAATGCTCGTTGCCGCTCACCGGTGAGCGCGTCGTCCACCGCATCATCACCGACCTGGCCGTCCTGGATGTCACAGACGAAGGTCTCCGGCTGGTGGAGTGTGCGCCAGGTGTCACCGAGACCGAGGTTCGCGCGGCGACCGAGCCGGACCTCATCTCCGCCCGGGCATGAAGACCGCCCTTCCTCCCGATCGCGTCGCCATCGGGCGACCAAGCTACCGAGACTTCTAGAGGACCGAACATGGCCACACAGCAACCTATTTGGGTCATCGGCGGCTACCAGAGTGACTTTGCGCGTAACTTCACCAAGGAGTCGCTGGAGATCAGCGACCTCGTCCGGGAGACCACCGACGGCACCCTGGCACACGCCGGCATCCCCACCGCCCAGGTTGAGGTCATCCACGTCGGCAACGCGATGGGGGAGTTCTACGTCAAGCAGGGTCACCTCGGTTCCATGGTCGCCAGCGTCATCCCGGGGCTCTCCGGCATACCTGCAACCCGACACGAGGCGGCCTGCGCATCGGGAGGCGTCGCGGTCATGGCAGCCATGGCCGACCTTGAGTCCGGCCGATACGACGTCGCCCTGGTGCTCGGTGTCGAGATCGAGCGAAACGTGCCGGGAACGGTCGGAGCCGGCTACCTGGCCTCCGCTGCCTGGGTCGGGCACGAGGGTGAAGGTCAGGATTTCGTCTGGCCGTTCACGTTCTCCCAGATCGCCGAGGAGTACGACGGACGCTATGGGCTCAGGGATGAGCACCTGCGAAGCATCGCCGCTCAGAACATTGCCAACGCCAAGACCAACCCCCGCGCGCAGACCCGCGCCTGGGCGACGTCGCCGGAATGCTTCACCGACGACGACGCAGCCAACCCGACGGTGGTCGGGCGGATGCGGCGGTATGACTGCAGCCAGGTCACCGATGGCGGGGCCGGCATCGTCCTGGTCTCCGACCGATGGCTGGACGAGAACCGGGACTCGGTGCGCGGACCTGTTGCCCGGATCGCGGGCTGGGGCCACCGCAACGCCTCAAGGAAAGCGGATCGATTCGAGGTTCTCGGGGGCGGTGATGGCACGTAGTTCGGTGCAGCCCTGGCTGCGGGCGAGGTTCGCGAACTCCTCGTAGAGCTGGCGGCCCAGGCCGCTCTTGCGGTGGTCCGGCCGGATACCGCGAAGTGCACGTACCCAACCTGCGGTTGAGCCGGCGAGACGAAGGCCACCAAGAAGCCGGCCAACCCCTGGTCGTCTTCAGCTACGCGGCTCGTGGACCAGAAGTGGTCGAGGAAGAGCCGAGGCAGTGAGGGCCTGACTGGCCGCCCCCACCAGTCGTCGACGACAGCCACGATGCGGTCGTAGTCCTCGGGGCGAGCCACCCGAACACCTTCAACTTCGAGCACCAGGACCTACCTCCGTGTCTTGGTAACAGGTCGTTTCGGGTCACCTGGACGTTGGTCATCACGGGTTGTTGCTTCGTCAACGGCGCCCGAGCGCGCGATAGGTCCAACCGGCGGCGCGCCACGCCCCCGGATCGAGCACGTTGCGCCCGTCGAGGATCCGCTTTTCGCGCACCACCTTGGCGAGCTGCAGGGGGTCGAGCTCGCAGTACTCTGCCCACTCGGTGGCGAGCAAGACGACGTCCACCCCGGTGGCGGCCTCCTCGGCGGTGGCCGCGAAGGTGAGGTCCGGCCACTTGAGGCGCGCGTTGTCGATCGCCTGCGGGTCGGTGACCACCACGTGTGCGCCCTGCAGCTGCATCTGGGCGGCGACGGACAGCGCCGGGGAGTCTCGCACGTCGTCGCTGTTCGGTTTGAACGCGGCACCCAGCACCGCGATGCGGCGCCCGACGATCGAGCCATTGCAGACCTCACGCGCGAGGTCGACCATCCGCACCCGCCGGCGCATGTTGATCGAGTCCACCTCGCGCAGAAACGACAGCGCTTGGTCGACGCCCAGCTCGCCCGCACGCGCCATGAACGCACGGATGTCCTTGGGCAGGCAACCGCCACCGAAGCCGAGGCCGGCGTTCAGGAACTTGCGTCCGATGCGTTCGTCGTACCCGATGGCTTCCGCGAGTCCCGTGACGTCCGCGCCGGTCGCCTCGCACAGCTCGGCCATAGCATTGATGAAGGAGATCTTGGTGGCCAGGAACGAGTTAGCCGCGACCTTGACAAGCTCAGCGGTCGCGTAGTCGGTGACGACCAGCGGCACGCCCTCGGACAAAGGCGCCGCGTACACCTCGTCGAGCACCAGCTGTGCGTTCTCGCCGGGCATTCCCGTGGGAACTCCGTAGACCAGGCGGTTGGGGTGCAGCGTGTCTTGGACCGCGAGACCCTCGCGCAGAAACTCCGGGTTCCACACCAGCGTCGCGCCCGAGTCCTCGAAGTCGATCGCGAGGCGCTCGGCGGTGCCGACCGGGACCGTCGACTTGCCGACCACGAGGTCGCCATCGGACATGTGCGGCAGCACCGCGGTGAAGGCAGCGTCCACGTAGACAAGGTCGGCGGCAAACTCCCCGCGCTTCTGCGGCGTGCCCACGCACACGAAGTGCACCCGGGCGCCCGCGATCTCGGCCAGGTCGGTTGTGAAGCGCAGCCGCCCCGTCGCGAGGGTCTCGGTGAGCAGCTCGGTGAGTCCGGGCTCGTAGAAAGGCGCGCGGCCAGCGGTCAGCGCGTTGACCTTGGCGACGTCGAGGTCAACGCCCACGACCTCGTGCCCCAGTTTGGCCATAGCGGCGGCGTGCACCGCGCCAAGGTAGCCGCAACCGATAACGGAAACACGCATTGATCCCCCTGCCGAGATGGACTCATGGTTCGCCCAGCGTACGGGCGGGGTGGAGGGTGTCGGCCAATGGGCCGGCAGTTGGGCGAGGAGCTCGACGTCGTGCCCCGACCTGTCGTGGAGCTGGCCGGCAAGCCATGTGGGCACGCCTTGAAAGAGCTCCCTGGACACGTCCCCATCCAAAGCGGTGAACGCGGCTGGTCAGCGTTGGGCCGGCGCCTGTCAGGGTTGCAGCGCTGCGCGCTCGATCACTGGAGGTGGCGCGCGGGTCGCTGACCTGGATGACCAACCTCCGGTAGGTGTCGTCTTCCAGCTCGACTACGAACGTCTTCCTCGCATCTTGGACATCCCAGAAGACCCGCTCAGGTCCCCGTGGAAGGTCCCTGGCGATGATGACGCCGGGGATGTGTGCAACCCGGTCCTGGCCAGCCCTTGTGCTCGCTTGCGACGTCCGGGTCCACCGTGGCGCCGCGGGCGTGGGTCTCTGTGATGCGTCGGGTGCCTTGCGTACCGTGACTGCACATCAAATTACGTAAAGTAACAATTCTGACAAATTGCTACGAGAAGACGTCGCGAAGTCCCGGTATGACGTCTTCTCCGGTTCAAGCGGATCGACCCACACGAAGACAGGACGTTCGGCCCTGACCCGGTGGCCCGGTGTGGTGCTCTGCTGAACACGATCGGGATTTCCGCCGGGCACTTGCCCACGACCCAGACTCTGAAGTCAAGTTACCCAGGAAGCTACCCAGACAAGAACACGGAGACGGGCGATGAAGGCACACCAGGGAGATCGCATTATCCTCGCGGCCAGTCACACGGACGAGCCCACGAGGGACGGAGAGGTCCTCGAGGTCAGGGGCGCGGACGGCGAACCGCCGTACCTCGTCCGGTGGGCCGACGGGCACACCGGGCTCATGTACCCCGGACCAGGATCGGTCCTGCGGGTCGAGGGCCAGCACGACGTAGGCGCACCAGCGGAAACACCCCTGGCCACCGACGTCGGAGCAGGCGGAGGAGCAGGCGGGCCCACGATCCCTCATGTCCGCGAATGGCAGGTGCGGGTGTCGATCTTCGAATCCGGCGACGATACAAGCGCCAATGTTGTCCTGCTGACTGAGGCGCCGACCCACCTGACCGCCCGCGGCCAGAGTCATCGCAGTACCCGGGACACTTCTGTGCCCGAGATCGGGGACGAGGTCGCGGTCGCTCGGGCCCTGCGACACCTGGCCGACCAGCTGCTCGAGACCGCGGCCCAGGACGTTGCGGCCGTGACTGGAGAGAAGACCCACCTGCGGCCCAGTTGAAAGGACCGACCCCAGACCGGATTACGCTTGTGGTCGGTGTGAGAAGCAGAGCCGGGGCGTGACAAGGAGAGGCCTGATCGTGCGCAAGGCATTTGCTCGGTTGATATTGCGAGTGACCCGTTGGCGCACGGTTGGCGAGGTCCCCAGATCGGGTATCCTGCTCGGCGCACCGCACACGTCCAACTGGGACTGGGTCGCCATGCTGCTGTTGATGTGGAGCGGCGGGGTCCCTCCTCGCGTGTTGATCAAGGCGGAGATCATGCGTACGCCGCTTGGCCCTTTGTTGCGCGCCAACGGTGGCATCGCTCTGGATCGCCAGAATCCCGGCACCGTCGTGCGGGATCTGCTTGCCGAAGCCAAGACGGGTGAGCCGTTCCTTTTGATCATCGCCGCCGAGGGCACCCGCAAGAAGTGCGAATACTGGAAGTCCGGTTTCTATCGGATCGCCCAACAGACCGGCCTGCCGATAAGCATGGGGTTCGTCGACGGTCCCAGTCGCACCCTGGGATTCGGTCCTTCGTTCAGGCCGAGCGGCGATGTCGTGGCTGACATGGACCTGGTCCGTGCCTTCTACTCGGACAAGCACGGTATACATTCGGAGCTGCGGACCGAGCCCCGGCTTCGCGAGGAGCACGCTGGCACGGAGCGACCAGCCTGACAACGACAGGTCGCACACGGCATACCGTGGGATCCCTGATGACACTTACCGAGCTGCTGCCGCCCAGCCCGCAAGCCCGCGATGCGGACACCCTGTATGACGCTTTCGCGACCTGGGTGAGCCAACAGGGGATCACGCTCTATCCGGCCCAGGAGGAAGCCGTCATCGAGATCATGACGGGCTCGAACGTGATCCTGTCGACGCCTACCGGATCGGGCAAGACTCTGGTGGCCACCGGGGCCCACTTCGCTGCCCTGGCCCAGGGGAAGCGAACGTACTACACGGCGCCGATCAAAGCCCTGGTGTCCGAGAAGTTCTTTGCGTTGTGCGACATCTTCGGTGCCGCCAGCGTCGGGATGTTGACCGGCGACGCCTCGGTCAACGGCAGTGCGCCGATCATCTGCTGCACCGCCGAGGTGCTGGCCAACATCGCACTGCGCCAAGGTGCCGGCGCCGACATCGGCCAGGTCGTCATGGACGAGTTCCACTTCTACGCCGAGCCCGATCGGGGCTGGGCGTGGCAGGTGCCGATCCTGGAGCTGCCGCAGGCCCAGTTCATCCTGATGTCGGCGACCTTGGGCGACGTCGAGCGTTTCCAGTCCGACCTTACTCGCCGGACCGGGCGCACCACAGCCGTGGTGACCTCGGTGGATCGGCCGGTGCCGTTGAGCTACTCCTACGCCATGACGCCCCTGCATGAGACTCTCGAGGAGCTGCTGGCCACCCACCAGGCCCCGATCTACGTCGTGCACTTCACCCAGGCGTCCGCCCTCGAGCGCGCTCAGGCGCTCATGTCGATCAACGTCTGCACGCGGCAGGAGAAGGACGCGATTGCCGCCCTGATCGGCGGGTTTAGGTTCTCTTCCGGCTTCGGCCGGACGCTGTCGCGGCTCGTGCGCCACGGAATTGGCGTTCACCACGCCGGGATGCTGCCGAAGTACCGTCGCCTCGTCGAGCAGCTCGCCCAGGCCGGGCTACTGAAGGTCATCGCCGGCACAGACACGCTCGGCGTTGGTATCAACGTGCCAATCCGCACTGTGGTCCTGACCGGGTTGTCCAAGTACGACGGCTCGCGCCAACGGGTGTTGAAGGCCAGGGAGTTCCACCAGATTGCTGGACGCGCGGGCCGGGCCGGGTATGACACGTCAGGGTCGGTGGTTGTCCAGGCCCCGGACCACGACGTCGAGAACGCCAAGGCCCTAGCCAAGGCGGGCGACGATCCCAAGAAGCTGCGCAAGATCCAGCGCAAGAAGGCTCCCGAGGGTTTCGTCACCTGGAACAAGGCCACCTTCGAGAGGTTGGTGCAGGCCGATCCCGAGCCATTGGTCTCGCGGATGCGGGTCAGCCATTCCATGCTGCTCAACGTCATCGAGCGAGAGGGCGATCCGTTCGAGTCGATGCGTCAGCTCTTGCGTGACAACCACGAGGAGCCGCGCAACCAGGCCCGGCTGTCTCGCCGGGCCATCCAGATCTACCGGACCCTGCTGAGCGCCGGCGTCGTGGAGCGTCTCGAGCCGCCGGACGAGACCGGCCGGACCATGAGGGTGACGGCGGACCTGCAGTCCAGCTTCGCTCTCAACCAGCCACTCTCGACCTTCGCCCTCGCGACGCTCGACGTCCTGGATCGCGAGTCGCCGACATACGCCCTTGATGTGGTCTCCATCCTGGAAGCCACCCTCGAAGATCCGCGCCCCGTTCTGTCCGCACAGCGGTACAAGGCCCGTGGCGAGGCCGTCGCCCAGATGAAAGCCGAGGGGATCGAGTACGACGAGCGCCTCGAGCTGCTTGAGGACGTCACGTGGCCCA
The DNA here is from genome assembly GCA_036834825.1 of Dermatophilaceae bacterium. Taxonomy (GTDB): domain Bacteria; phylum Actinomycetota; class Actinomycetes; order Actinomycetales; family Dermatophilaceae; genus UBA4719. Next base: position 17,679 of record DAITND010000008.1, on the reverse strand, counting down.
AGCCCCTTCTCGAGCTGCTCGAGGCGACCTATGAGCTGTATCGCCAGGGGCATCCATGGATCGCCGAGACTGAGCTGTCCCCCAAGTCCGTGCTTCGGGACATGTTTGAGCGCGCGATGACCTTCGGCGAGTTCGTCGCTTTCTACGGACTGACGCGTTCGGAGGGGATGGTGCTGCGCTACCTGTCCGACGCCTACAAGGCACTGCGACAGACCGTCCCCGACAACGCCAAGACCGAGGAGCTCATCGACTTGATCGAGTGGATAGGCGAGGTCGTCCGCCAGACCGACTCCAGCCTGCTCGACGAGTGGGAGCAGCTGAGCGATCCCCAGAATCCCGAGGCGTCGCTCACGCCCAGCTCACTCGCGGTACAACCCAAGCCGATCACAGCCAACGAGCGCGCCTTCCGGGTGCTGGTCCGAAACGCCATGTTCCGGCGGGTGGAGCTGGCTGCCCTGCGCCGGTGGATCGACCTCGGCGAGCTCGACCCCGGCTTCGGTGAGGATGCCTGGGAGGACGGTATCCACGCCTACTTCGCCGATCACGATTGGATCGGCACCGGCCCGGACGCACGCGGCCCGCAGATGCTGCAGATCACCAAGGAGCCGGGGCGCTGGGTTGTCCGCCAGGTCATCGACGACCCACAGGGCGACCACGACTGGGCCATCACCGCAGCCGTCGATCTGGAGGCCTCCGACGAAGCGGGCGAGGCCGTCCTTGCGGTCACTGGTTTCGAACCTTTGTCTGGGTAGTTGTCTGGGCGATGGTGACGACCCTCGACGTGGAAGATCGTGCGAAAATTGTCAGATGGCGGCGAACAACCAGGACCGTGCGAATCCCCGGCGGCCAGCGTTTTTCACCCCGGTGTCGATGGACTCCCGGGGTGGACTGGAATCCCTTGACCCCGCGCGGGTCACTGAGGTGGCCCACGAGACCGCCGCCGTCATCGTCAGGACGGGCAGGGCCGCCCACGATCCCGAGCTCACCGCCAAGCTTGTGGCACTCGTGGACGACCTCGGGTTGTCCACCATCGCCGAGCTGTGGTCGGACCTTCCCGCGCGCACCCTTCCAGGAGCCTTGTGGAGGCTCTACGCATTGCGGGAGTGGGTGTGCTGCGACGCCATGGGTGCGAGCGCGGACTACGCAGCCGGCATACGATTCGCAGACGTCCCCCATGTGGTGGCGGGGGTCGCTGAGCCTCCAGGGCCTGCTGAGCTGCACGAGCTCGCCGACGCCATCCTGACAGGCGTATTCGAGGCAGACCTGGCGATCGCGCTGGAGCGGGCTTCGGGGTTCTGTCGGGTGGTCGCGGCCGGGCGTGCCCAGCGTGCCAACGACTTTGATGCCAACTTCTCAGATGTTCATGACCCGCTGTGGGGCTCGGCCCAGACCCGGCGGGCAGCCTCAATGCTGACCACGGCGGATGACCTCGAGGCCTGCGCTCGGCTTTGGCGCAAGGGCGAACTTCTCTGACCTGCCGATCTTCGCTGAACGATGTTCACGCACTCTCTGACCCAAGTTCACTGGCCGGTCTCGCACCTCAAGGCCGCGGCGGGTTACAGTTTTCCTACGTCGGGCCGCGGTAGCCCCGGGTCCCAAATCAAGCCGCTACGAGCGGCCACGTGCCGTGAGGCGCTCCCGGCCCGACGTCAAACGAACTCAGGTAAGCATCGCCGCCGAGCGTAGATTGGAAGCATGGCCGCCAGCGAAACTCAGGATGACAACCTCGACGAGGATCTCGGGGACAACCTCACCGATGATGCTCTCGAGTCTGAGATCGAGCTAGTCAGTGAGCTCGTGGTGGCGGCGACAGCCAGCGACCGCCCGCTGCACCAGGACGAGGTGGACCAGCTTCTCGGCGTCGATCAGCCGAAGCGACCAGAGATGTAGTCCTCGGTGGTGCGCTCGGTCGGGTTGCTGAACATCTTCTGAGTGTCGTCCATCTCGATCAACCGCCCGGGCTTGCCCGTAGCCGCCAAGGTGAAGAACGCGGTCCGGTCTGAGACCCGGGCCGCCTGCTGCATGTTGTGCGTGACGATGACGATCGTGTAGGTGCTCTTGAGCTCGCTGATGAGGTCCTCAATGGCCAGCGTCGAGATCGGGTCTAGCGCCGAGCAGGGCTCGTCCATCAGCAGAACCTGAGGCTCCACGGCGATGGCCCGGGCGATGCAGAGCCGCTGCTGCTGCCCCCCAGAGAGGCCGGCGCCGGGCTTGTTGAGCCGGTCCTTGACCTCGTTCCACAAGTTCGCCTTGCGCAGCGAAGACTCGATCTTCTCCGCGAGCATCTTCTTGTCTCTCACGCCGTTGAGCCGCAAGCCCGCCGCCACGTTGTTCCCGATGGTCATCGTCGGGAACGGGTTGGGTCGCTGGAAGACCATGCCGACGGTGCGCCGAACGGCCACGGGGTCCACGTTCGCGCCGTAGATGTCGGCGTCATCGAGGTGAACCGACCCTTCGACCCGACCGCCGGGAATGACCTCGTGCATACGGTTGAGCGTCCGCAGGAGCGACGACTTGCCACAACCGGAGGGGCCGATGAATGCGGTCACCGACCGTGGCTCGACCGTCATCGTGACATCTTCGACGGCCTTGAAGGTGCCGTAGAAGATGCTGAGGTCCTTCACGTCGATTCGCTTGGCCATGTGGTCTAGTCGTCCTTCGTGTCTGGGGCAGAAAACGTGTATGCCGGTGGCCGGTCAGGTCTTGGGTGCGCCGAGGCGTGAGACGAGGCGCCCTGCGATGTTCAGCAGCAGGATCAGCAGGATCAGTGTCAAGGCCGCCCCCCACACGCGGTCAACTGCAGGTTGCAGCACTTCCGTGCGGTCCTGGTTGATCATCGTCGGCAGGGTGGGCATCAGCCCGCCGAAGAGGTCGGTGGCGATGCTCTTGGTGTACGGCCCCAGGATCAGCAGGGGTGCAGTCTCTCCCATGACCCGGGCCAGGCCGAGCAGGACACCCGTGATGATGCCGGAGAAGGCAGTGGGCACCACGACCCGCGCGATCGTCTTCCACTTCGGCACCCCGAGCGCGTAGGCAGCCTCGCGCAGCTCATTCGGCACGAGCTTGAGCATTTCCTCGGTCGAGCGCACGACGACCGGGATCATCAGCAGGACCAGGGCCAGGCACACGGCGAACCCGACGCGCTGGAAACCGAAGGTGGTGACCCAGACGGCATAGATGAACAGCGCGGCGACGATGGACGGGATACCGGTGAGGATGTCGACCGTGAAACTCACGATCCTGGCGAACCGTCCTCGACCGTACTCCACGAGGTAGATGGCCGTCATCACCCCGATCGGCACGGCCATCACCGCTGTGGCCAGAGCCTCGATGAGGGTGCCCTCGATCGCGTGTACCGTGCCACCGCCGACCATCCGGTTGGTGATGCCTCGCTGGGAGTTGGTCCACCACGTGCTGTTGAGCAACAAGGCGCCGCCCTTGGTGACCACGCTCCACAGGATCCAGACCAGGGGCACCATGGCGATCGCGAACGCCGTCCACATGGCAACGCCGGCCACGTCGTTGCGCAGGGCCCGTGGGCGCGACCTGTGGTTGAACCCCGCGCTGGACGCCGGGGGCCTTATCGCTTTCAGGTTCGAGCCTGATGTCACGTCCGCAGCAGTCATTCGACGAAGGCCTTCCTGCGATTGATCACGGCGCGTGCGACCGCGTTGACAATGAACGTCAGCCCGAACAGCACCAGCCCGGCAGCCATGAACGCACCGGCCTTCTGCGGCGAGTCGAACTCGGCGGCGTTGTTGGCGATCTTGGAGGCGAAGGTCTCGCCACCGTTGAACATCGACCAGGACCAGGGCGTGCTGCCGGCCAGCGCTGACAAGATGACCGTGACGGCGACGGTCTCACCCAGGGCCCGGCCCAGGCCGAGCATCGAGGCGCTGATGACCCCAGCCTTGCCGAAGGGCAGGACTGCGGTGCGGATCATCTCCCAGCGGGTCGCCCCCAGGGCAAGGGCCGCTTCCATATTCGTCGCAGGGGTCTGGGCGAAGACTTCCCGGGACAGGGCCGTGACGATGGGCAGCACCATGATCGAGAGCACGACACCGACCGTGAGAATCGTGCTGGCCGCACCGACTCCGGCGTCCTTGAACAAGGGGATCCAACCGAAGATCTTGATGAGGAAGGCCTGAATCCCGTCCATGTGGGTGCCCAGGACCTGAAGTCCCCACAGGCCGTACACGATCGAGGGCACGGCCGCGAGCAGGTCGACCAGGCTGGCCGCCGGCCGGCTGAGCCAGTGCGGTGCGTACTGCGTGATGAACAGGGCGACGCCGATGCCCAGGGGAACGGCGACCACCATGGCGATGGCCGAGGAGATCACGGTGACCCACAGCAGGTTGGCGATGCCGAACTGCAGCGGGGTTGCGTCGACGTTCCACTGGGTGGACGTCAGGAAGTTGACCTTGTCCTTGGCCAGGGCGGGTATGGCCTGAGAAAGCAGAAAGACGCCGACCAGGGTCACGATGGCGATGACCAAGAGGCCGGCGCCTGTGGCGGTGCCGCTGAAGATGCGGTCGCCGAGTCGGCCCGTGGAGGCACGGTCCCCCTGAAGGGGACCGTGCCCCTCGGGTTCGCGGAGCTCGTCTACGGAAGAGACACCGGTGATGGTTGGCATGTCAGCCGTAATCGTAATCAGTGCGTCTGTGTCGGGATCAGGACAGGGCAGCGATCGCGGTGTTGACCTGCGTCTGAATGCTCGCCGGAAGTGGTGCGTAGCCGATGGTCACGAGCTTGGCCTGCTCTGCGGTTGACGCGAAGGACTTCAGGAACGACTGCAGGAGCTTGGCCTTGGCAGGGTCCTTGCCCTTGGAGCACACCAGCTCGTAGGTCACCAGCAGGATCGGGTAGGCTCCGGGCGTCTTGGTGGCGTAGTCCAGCTTCAGGATGATGTTGTTGCCAGTGCCGGCCTGCGTGGCAGCGCTGACGGCCTTGCCGACAGCCTCGCCCGCCAGCACGACGGGGCCGGCGCCGTTGTCGATCTGCGCGATGCCGAGCTTGTTGTCCTTGGCGTAAGACCACTCGGAGTAGGTGATGCCTCCGTCGGTGGACTTCACTGCGTTGGAGACACCGGCACTTGCCTGCTTGCCCTCACCCTTGCCGGTCCACTTCTTCCCGGTTGCCTGGGGCCAGTTACTGGGGGCGGAGCCCTTCAGGTACTTGGTGAAGTTGTCCGTGGTGCCCGAGTCGTCGGAGCGGAAGAAGACCTTGATGGCCTTGTCCGGGAGGGTGACCCCCGGGTTGATGGCCGCGATCGCCGGGTCGTTCCATTTGGTGATGACACCGTTGAAGATCTTTGCAGTCACGGCAGGGGTCAAGATCAGCTTGTCGACACCGGCGAGGTTGTAGGCGACGGCGATGGGTCCGGTCACCATGGGAATGTTCCAGGAGGGGGAGCCGCATCCCTTGTCGGCGTTGGCCTGTTCGGTGCCGGTCGAGCCCGCCGCCGGCTTTTGGCTCAATGCCGAGTCGGACCCGCCGAAGTTGACCTGGCCTGCGATGAACTGCTTGACGCCAGCGCCCGAACCTGTCGGGTTGTAGTTGATGGTCGCGCCGGGGCACGTCGTCTGGTAATCAGCGATGGCCTGTTCGATGGCGTTCTTCTGGGCCGATGAGCCCTCGCCGTTCAGCGTGCCGGTGCCGCAGTTGGCGGTGCTCGCGCTGCCGCTGGCGCTCGGGGAGCCGCTTGAGGAAGCCGTCGTGTTGTTGTTGGAACCACAGCCAGCAAGAGCGAGCGTGCCGACCAGGGCAACGCCCGTGACATTGACGATTCGCCGACGAGACTGGATATTCACGATTTGGAGCCTCTCCACAGCAGGGAAAAATCCGGCGTGCGTCCGTGCCCGCCGCGATGAGGATATGGAGGCAGAATGACGGGCTGCTGGGCGGTAGGTGAACGCGAGATGAACGACACGAGGCGTTCGGGTGGCCACAGATAGGCGTGGTCGTGAGGAACGGATGAACGACAGCCCACGGGGGACCCAAGACGTTCGTTGTGGTGTAGGGCCGGCTCACGGTGCTGACCCCTATCACGACGCGGAACCGAACTACGGTGCGGCCCCTAATCACGGTGCCGCGTAACGCTCGAGGTCGACGACCCGGGCCTGATCCCCGGTCCCGACCAAGTGGGCCACCAGCGCTTCACCCTTGGCCATGCCACTGTCTGCAGCCTCTGACAGTGTGACCTTGGCGGCTGACTCGTTGGAGTCGGCGATCCAGACCAGCCGTTCGAGAAGCACCGGCAGAACCGGTCCGTGGCTGCATACGACTGCTGCGTTGCCGCGTTCGAGCAATCGGGTCAGGTGATAAGGGGCCCGGTCAGGCTGCTCGGCGAAACCCTCTTCGGACAGCCCTGCCTTGAGCCGGGCTCGTTTCCCCGCGGCGACGGCATACGGCAGGACGGTGTCCAGGCAACGCACGGACGGAGAGGTGACTACGCGGGTGACACCATAGGCGGCCAATATCGGGATCAGCGCCTCGGCGCGTTCGCGGCCGCGAGGGTTCAGCGGTCGCAATGGGTCCGCCTTGGACCACGATGAGCGGGTTCGGGATCTGGCGTGGCGCACGATAACCAATGGCCACGTGGTCAGGGTCCCTGCACGGTCTGCCTGTTCAAGGGCTTGGAGCTGATCATGGTCGCGCGCGTAGCTGAGCCGGGCCGCGGCGGTGGGTACGTCAAGCCAGGCGACCTCGTCGATCTCGTTGACCAATGCTCCGTCACCACCCACGACCTCAGCCGCCCAGTAGCGACACTCTTTGGTGGTGAGCTGACCGGCCTGATCCGGGACTGCGTACTCCGACGTGGGCAGGGTGCGGCCCAGACGCACGTGAAACCCGGTCTCTTCGAAGACCTCGCGCACCGCGGCGACGGGCCATTCCTCGGCCGGCTCGAGCTTGCCCTTGGCCCAGGCCCAGTCCCCATAGCGGGGTCGGTGGACCATGGCGACCTGAAGAGCACCGCGTCGGCGACGCCATGGCAAGGCTCCGGCGGCAGGGATCACTGTGTCATCAACGGAGCGTTATCAACGGCGTGTCATGAACGGCGTGCGGAGATCACCGTGCGGCGGACCTTACGGCGCAACTTGGCGCTTTTGTCGATCAGTGTGCTCTGCAGCTCAAGAAGCTCCTTGCCATCGGCGTCCTGACAATGTCGGGTCCATGTGCCGTCGCCGCTGAGGTGCCAGCTGCTCACGTCATCGCTCATGCCCAGGCTCATCAGGGACTTCATGTCAGAGATGTGACGCGGGTCGGTGAGCCGGACCAGAGCCTCCACCCGGCGATCGAGGTTGCGGTGCATCATGTCGGCGCTGCCGATGAAGACGATCGGGTCGCCTCCACCACCGAACACGAACACCCGCGAGTGCTCGAGGAACCTGCCCAGGATCGAGCGTACCCGGATGTTCTCCGACAGGCCCTCGACACCAGGGCGCAGGGCGCAGATGCCTCGGACCCAGAGGTCAACCTTGACCCCGGCGCGTGATGCCCGGTACAGCGCATCGATCAGCTGATCGTCGACGATTGAGTTCAGCTTGAAGCCGACGTAGCCGGCGATGCCTTCGCGCGCGTTCTCGATCTCGGCATCGATATGGTCGATCAGACCCCAGCGGACCGAGCGTGGTGCCACCAGAAGACGCTTGAACCTGCTGCGCGGCGCCCACCCCGAGAGCTGGTTGAACAACCGGGTCAGGTCTTCGCCAACCTGGGGGTCACAGGTGAGCAGCCCGAGGTCCTCATACAGGCGGGCGGTCTTGGGGTTGTAGTTGCCGGTCCCGACGTGGCAGTAGCGTCGCAGCCCATCGGCCTCCTGGCGGACGACCAGGGAGAGCTTGGCGTGGGTCTTTAGGCCGACGATGCCGTAGACCACGTGGACGCCGGCGTGCTCGAGTTGGCGGGCCCACGAGATGTTGGCCTGTTCGTCGAATCGCGCCTTGATCTCGACGACGGCCAGCACCTGCTTGCCGGCCTCTGCAGCATCGACCAGGGCGTCCACGATTGGGGAGTCGCCACTGGTGCGGTAGAGGGTCTGCTTGATGGCCAGTACTTTCGGGTCTGCTGCTGCCTGCTCGATGAACGCCTGGACCGATGTCGAGAAGGAGTCGTAGGGGTGCTGGAGCAGGATGTCTTTGATCCGGATAGAAGCCAAGACGTCGCCGGCGTGTGAGCTCTCGACCGGAGCCAGGTCGGGGTGGGTCCTGGGCACGAATGCGGGAAAGCGCAGTTCTGATCGCTCGAGGTCAGCCACCAGATCGAGCCCCCGCAGGTCCAGCGGAGCAGGAAGGCGATAGACCTCCCCGGGCTCCACGCCCAGCTCGCGCCCGAGCAGGTTCAACACGTGGTCGTCCATGTCGTCGGCGACCTCGAGGCGCACGGGCGGGCCGAAGCGGCGACGGGTGAGCTCCTTCTCCAGGGCTGCCAGGAGGTTCTCGACGTCGTCCTCCTCGACCTCCAGGTCCTCGTTGCGGGTGACCCGGAAGGTGAAGTGCTCACTGACCTGCATTCCCGGGAACAGCAGTTCCAGGTGTGCGGCGATGATGTCTTCGAGGGCGACGAACCGTGCCGTGAAGGGATGGGCCGGCGTCGGTTCCCGCGACTGGATCTGCACGAAGCGGGGAAGCAGGTGCGGCACCTTGACCCGGGCGAAGTGCTCGACGCTGGTTTTGGGATTGACCAGCAGGACCGCAAGGTTGAGCGACAGCCCGGAGATGTAGGGGAACGGGTGGGCCGGGTCGACGGCCAGGGGAGTGAGCACTGGGAAGATCTGGTCCCGGAACATCACGTGCAGCCCCTCCTGCTCCCCCAGGCTGAGCTCATCCCATCTCACGATGGTGATGCCCTCCTTGACCAGGGCGGGGCGCACCTGGTCCTTGAAGAGGTTGGCATGGCTGGCCATCAGCTTATGGGCCACCGACGAGATCTCGTCGAAGACCTCACGCGGTTCCAGACCGGAGGCGGAGCGTACGGCCAGGCCTGCCGCGATACGGCGCTTGAGGCCAGCCACCCGGACCATGAAGAACTCGTCGAGGTTGTTGGCGAAGATCGCCAGATAACGGGCTCGCTCCAGGAGCGGTACTGTCTCGTCCACGGCAAGCTCCAGGACACGCTCGTTGAATTGCAGCCAGGAGATCTCGCGCTCGAGAAAGCGGTCCTCGGCAAGCGCCTCGGGGTCGGCCGGTGGGTTGTCGGCCCGGACGACACGGATGAACTGACCGTTTGAAGACCGGGGCCGCGCACTGATGAGTGAGCGCAGCTTTGGCTCGGACGACGCAGGTATGGCGTCGCGGGTCTCCTCGACAGTCTGTGGAACGCCCGAGATGTGCGCGCTCATGTCCCCATCCTCACACCGGCGGATGAACGATGCGTGAATACATGATATCCACGGCGGAGCGCGTGAAGTCCAGTCGGGAGTACGTCGCGACGGCCGCTCGGTTATCGGCATCGACATACAGCATGGCTTCGGCGAGGCCCTTCTCGCGTAGGTGTGCGAGCCCCAGGACGGTGACGGCCCGGCCAAGCCCCTGCCCCTGGTATGCCGGGTCCACGCCGACCACATACACCTCACCCTCCGTCGGGAGCCGTGGGTCCCCGGTCTCAACGACCTTGGTCCAGTGCGATGCGACAAGCACCGGTACCGCACCACGCGTGTCTTCGACAACAATGAACCCCGACGCGTCGAACCACTCCTCGGCGATGCGCCGGTCGAGGTCGCAGCGGGTCATCCGGCCCTGCTCGGGGTGGTCGACGAACGCGAAGGCGTTGACCCGCAACCAGGCTTCTTCGTCCTGCCCGACGACGAAGTGACGAGTCCTGAAGCCCTCGGGGAGGCTGACGGCGGGTAGCGCAGCGGCATCGGGTCCCAGAGACCGGCGCATCTGCCAGAGCTCACGCGTTATCGAGTAGCCACCGCGGTGGGCGAACGCACGCGCGGCATCGAGGTCGCCGTGCGACCAGAGCCCCAGGGTGTGGGCGGGGGGCGTGAGTGCGTCTTCGACGGCGTGGATTAGCGCTGTTCCCACCCCCCGCCGCCGAGATGACGGGTCGACCACGACCTCCGCGGTGGCGGCCTCGCGGTCCACGCCTTGATCGAGGTGGGCGTAGCCCGCGAGGTGCGTGCCGGCATACGCGAGAAAGTGGACAGAGCTGGTGGTGGAGTCTGTGCTGGTTCGCGGGTGGCCGTCCCGGGCGGACAGCAGGACCTGCTCTGAGAGCGGCGCCACCTCATCTGTGTGGGTGGCGGCCTTGACCAACCCGAGGACCTGGGAAAGCTGCTCATTGGTGAGGCGCTCCGCGCTCTCAGGCGTCACGAGCGTCGACCTGCCCTATCACCATGATGACCTCGTCAGGCATCTGTCAGAGACTCGTTCGTGCCCGGCGAGGGCTCGGGCACGAAGCGGTACCCGACATTGCGCACGGTCCCGATGAGCACCTCGTGCTCCAGACCCAGTTTGGCCCGCAGACGTCGCACGTGGACGTCCACCGTGCGGGTCCCGCCGAAATAGTCGTAGCCCCACACCTCCTGGAGCAGTTGGGCTCGGGTGAACACCCGGCCCGGGTGCTGAGCGAGGTGCTTGATCAGCTCGAACTCCTTGTACGTGAGGTCGAGCAGTCGCCCGCCAACCCGCGCCGAGTAGGAGGTCTCGTCGATGACAAGGTCACCGGCGGTGATCTGAGCGGCGGTCGGGTCGTCGTCACCGGACAACGCCAGCGAGCCGATGGCCAGGCGGAGACGGGCCTCGACCTCGGCCGGTCCGGCGCTCTCCAGGAGGATGTCATCGACCCCCCATTCCGCGGTGAGCCCTGCAAGACCGCCTTCGGTCAGGATCGCCAGCAGCGGCACCGAGAGGCCTGTGGCCCGCAGCATCCGGCACAGGGACCGGCCCGCGGCGAGCTCGCGACGCGCGTCCACCAGCACGACGTCGACGCGAGGGCTGTTGACGAGGGCGGCAGGCTCGGCGGGCAGAATGTGCACGTGGTGGCTGAGCAGAGCGAGCGACGGCAGCACTTCGGCACTAGGTGCCAGAGTGTTGGTCAGCAGCAACAGGTGGGCCACCCTTGGCAGAATAGGTCAGTGCCCAACGGTTTGGGGTGTTTGCTCGCCTCATGAGACCTCTCACCTACCCAGGAGAGGCGGGTATGACCACTAGTGACGACGTGATCTGCTCCTCTGCGGACGTCACCATCGGGTGTTGGGCGTCGGCGCGGGCTGCGCCCGGGTGCGACAGAGAGTGCTTCACTGGCCATCACGTCGGCATACTGGAGGCGGCTGCGGCCGCGTATACCGGCCTGTAAGTGGGTCCTGCAGGTGTCCACGATCTTGCTGGACGGGCGCCCGGTGACGGCCTCCCAGCCGTTGTCGGAGGGCACCATCCTCGAAGTGCTGCCTCAAATCGCCGGCGGGTAGTGGGAGAATGCACTACGTGACCGACGCCCCGCCTGAGCCTCCTCCGCTGACACGCGTGTCCCGTGCATCGGCGCGCGCGGCCGCGTCGGCCTCCGGGCCGGTCACCCCCCCGGTTCCCGAGATGCCATTGCAGCCCCTTGTGACGATCGCTGTTGTCGCCATCTCGGGGCTTCTGACCATCACAGCATTCGCCGGGCCTGCGATGGTCGCTCTCGCGGTCGCCCTCTCCGCGGGCGTCATCGCCTGGGGGTGGGCCGGGCTTCTGGGGTTGCCCAGCCCTCGTGGCACCACGCTTGTGCTGGCTGTGGGGTCCGCCGGCGCGATCGGGGCTGTGTTGGCAACCGCCGATGACCCCTACCTGGCCTGGATGCCTGCCGCGCTGGCCGGCTCCATGATCGTTGCCTTCGTCCACCAGCTCGCGCGCAGGGACGGTCGCCCACGTCTCGTGGAGTCCATCGCCTCGACCATCACGGCGATCGCGATCGTGGTCTCCGGCGCCAGCCTCGTGGCATTGCCCCGAACCGAGCACGGTGGGTGGGTGGTGGCAATCGCCTCGACCGCGGTGGCGGTGTCCGCCGTGACCGATCTGGCGGGCAGCTCGCGGCGGTTCATCGCATGGCTACTGCCTCTGGCGATGTTGGCCGGAGGAATTGCCGCAGTCCTTGTCGGCTACAGACTCGGTGCCGCGGGCTGGGGGGCGGCCGCTCTCCTGGGGGTGCTGGCGGCCGGGGTCAGCCACGCTGTTCGCCGTGTGCTCGCAACGTTACCGGCGATCAGCGGCGCGCGTTCGCAGCTGGTGAGCGCGTGCGCCTCGGTGCTCACCGGTGGGGTGGTTGTTTATGTCGTGGGCCGACTCCTGATCGCATGAACCCCTTCGCCTGGCTCAGTAGACGAGAGCCTGGGCGCCCTCCTGCAGGACCTCCTCAACAAATGCAGCTGAACCCCGGATGAGCGTTCGCGGCAGCAGATCGGCTTCGGTGAGGTTTCGGCGGGCCGCGCACTGGCTGCATACGGTGAGGCGTCCGTCTGCCAGTACGGCATCGCGCAGATCCGCCAGCGGGGCGGCATGTGGAATGGAGAACTCCTCGGCTCTGCCAGGCACCGCTAGCCACGCGGACTCGCCGGTGAGCCAGAGACTGACCATGGCGCCGCTCGCCACCGCGGTGGCGGCGACAGTGAACCCCTGGGAGAGCTTCTCGGGGGACTCCGCCCCTGTTGTGAGCTTGATTATCAGGTGACGCGATTTCGATGGCATGGGGGAAAGGCTACGATCAGGCGGTGAAAACCGTCTTCGTCCCCCAGGAAAGCAGCTAGCGCATAGATGGCCTTCGAACTCGATGTCAACCTGCCACCAGCTTTGGCGCCCCTCGCGTGGCTGGTCGGACGCTGGGAGGGCGCAGGCGTCGTAGGCTACCCGACCATCGAGTCGGCACATTTCGGCCAGGAGATCGTCTGCTCCCACGACGGCCGCCCCTTTCTGGAGTGGCAGAGCCGGACGTGGCTGCTGGATGAGGCCGGAAACAAGCTGCGTCCGCTGGCCGTCGAGCTCGGGTTCTGGCGGGTCCTTGATGACGGCGAGATCGAGTTGCTGTTGGCCCACCCCACCGGCGTGGTCGAGATGTACGTGGGTCATCGTGACCCCGCCAAGCCTGTCCTGAACCTGCGTACCGATGGGGTTTTGCGCAGCCCCGCAGCCAAGGAGTACAACTCAGGGTCCCGAATGTACGGCCTGGCCGACTCCCAGCTCTTCTGGGCGATGGATATGGCTGCCGGGGGTCACGAACTGCAGAGCCACGCGTCGGCCAAGCTCAAGCGCGTGGGCTGAGGGGACCCCGATCATGGGCGATAAAGCACGGATCCTGATCGTGTGCACTGGCAACATCTGCCGCTCTCCCTTCATCGAGCGACTCCTGCAGCACGAGTTGGACGAGCGTAGGTCAGGACCCGACCAAGCAATGATCGTGCGGAGCGCCGGCACTGGTGCTCTCGTCGGATCTCCAATGGACCCGCAGGCAGCTGCTCAGCTTGTGGCGCACGGCGGTGACCCCTCAGGGTTCATTGCGCGAGATCTGACGCCTGCTCTCATCGCCGAGTCCGACTTGGTGCTTACTGCAACCCGTGAACACCGAGGCAAGGTGGCTCAGATGTCCCCCAAGGCCATGCGTCGAGTGTTTACCTTCAGTGACTTTGCGGATCTTGTCGCCAGGATCGACGGTCGCACTGACCTCGCCGGCGCCTCGGACGCCCAGACTGATCCGCGTGCGTGGGTCCGGCACGTCACCGAGAGGGCCGCGGCGAGTCGCGGCCTCAAACCCCCTCTCACGCCTGACTTGGCGGATATCGTCGATCCTTACCGGCGCGGGGACGAAGTGTTCGCCACCATGGCCCAGCAGGTTGTCGAGCCCATGCCCGTCGTTGTGCGCACTTTGGCTGGCTGACATGGCCCCATGGCGCATCTCCTCACGCGTTGCCACCGCAGCCCTTCTGGGGCTGGTGGCCCTCGATGTCACACTCGTCGGGACAGCCCTGAAGTCGACCCACACCAGCGGTATCGATACGAGCCCGGTGAGTTCTGCTGCTTCTGCCGGACTCACCAGTGCTCTGGTGAATCCTTCATCGACAGTGTCTTTGGTCGCAGCAATGGCACCGCTTCAGACCATGCTTGTGGCCCTCGACAACCAGCGGGCCTGGCGCGTCGGGGCCGGTTCGTGCTCTGCCGGCGGCGCGACCCTGGCGACCACCGTGGATGGCGGCAAGACTTGGGCCAAGGGTCATGCGAACCTACGTCGGATCGTTCGGGTGCGACCAGCAGACAATCAGGCCGCGTTCGTCATCGGGTCCGACGCGAGCTGCGCCGCCGAGCTGAAGGACACCAGCGACGGTGGTGGCACCTGGGCCTGGGGCGGCTTTGTGGGACGCGCGTGGTTCAGAGACCCCAAGGACTCCTTGGTTGTGCGGGCGCCGGGCTCCGCCATGTCTCAGCCATGCGGCAAGCGCGCTGTGCTGGACCTGGCTGTGATCACGGACGTATCGGCTCGGGTGTTGTGTGCCGAAGGCCTGGTCCGCTCGACGAGTGACAACGGTTCCATCTGGAGCGACGCGGGCACGGTCGATGGCGCGGTGGCCCTGGCTGTGCCGACGGTCAGTCCGGCGGAGACCTACGTCGCTCGCGTGGGCGCTCCGAACTGCGCCGGAGTTCAGATCCTGCGGGTTCGTCAGAAGGTCGCAACCTCGTGCGTCCAGGCGACGATCCCCAAGGAGCCGGGTCAGATCGCAATGTCGCTGGTCAAGGGCGGTGGCTGGCTTGCCGTCGGCAACGCGACGATGCGTTCGACCGATGGCCTCCTCACGTGGAAAGTCTCCTGAGGGATCCGTCAGGAGACGAGCGGAGCCGAGGTGTGGCCATCGACGGATGGGAATCACGTTGAGGCAGCGAACGGGGCCGGTCACGCTTACGGAGCGGCCCTGTTCGCTAACGAGCGGGTACTCGTTAAGGCGTGTGTCAGGCGTGGACCTTGCGACGCCAAGCGGCGAGCACCATGGTGGCACCGCCGACCAGGAGCAGTCCGCCGGGTGCTCCAATGCCGATCACGGCAGCTCCGGTGGATGGCAATCAATACTGGTGGTGGCTCCAGCGTTAGTGCTAACTCCAAGAACCTGGATCATGGTAATGGGCGTGCGTCCGACTTGTCGCCGGCGGCCGTGAGCGTCTGGGGTCCGGTGAGACTGGGACCCAAGACGATGTCCGCGCAGAATCAGCCCTTGGCCACGACCGAGGGGTAGTCGGTGCCGTCGTACACCCGATGCTCACCGTGTCGCCTTGCAGGAAGCCCTCACCGCAGAAGATGAGGCGGCTGCCGGCTGTTGTGATGGGCTCTGTTTGTTCACCGAGGTCGCCGGCTGAGTGACGCAGGGCGCGGCATCTGCCGGCACGCTAGCGCCACAACCGCGATGTTCACGCCGAAGATGGCCACCAGTGGCACGATCGATCGCCTACTTGTTGGCATGACATGGTCTGCCCACGGTACGCACAGCAGAACAAGGAATTGTGGACATAGCAGAGGTTGGCGAGTCATCGGAGCACTGAGGGACTCCCGCTTCTTGGTGCAGAAGGCCGTCGATCAACGTGTTTTGATGCTCAAAGGCTCAGCTGCAGACGGCGTCCTTGAGTGTGACGGTCAGCGGACGTACCAGGGGTTGGCGTAGCACGATCGGCGGGCTGGTGCCGGCGGGTTCGTTCAGGTGCAGCACGATGGTGCGCGAGGTGCCGCGTGGCAGTTCGACGTCGACGACGTACACGGGGTGCCCGCGTTCTGCGCCGATCCGGCCTGTGCCCGGCCGGCCCGAGACGGTCACGCTCTGCAGAAGTGCCCCCTGGGTCGCGAAGTAGCTCACCGCCAGGCGGTTGTCTCCGGGCTTGACCGGGTAGGTGCGGGTGTCGCTGCGGCCGGTCACCTCTGAGGGCAGACCGCTGGCTGGTGCAGACCGCTGGCTGGTGCGTTGTTGGTGAGGCCCCCCGTCAAGGAAGAAATAGCAGCCTCCCAAGACGCTGGGTAAACAGATCGGTTGGGCCGGCCCCTGGGAGTGATCACGACCTCCGGGTAGGCTCGCCTGTATGACGGACCTTGGCGAAAGGCTGAGGGCCAGAGGCATGCGGCTGACCCGGCAGCGGGAGCGAATCATCGATGCGGTCCGTGCCCTCGGTCACGCCACACCGGATGGGCTCGCCGCGGCTGTCGCTCGGGACGGCGGTCCGGCCTTGTCCCTGTCCACGATCTATCGCAACCTCGAGGCGCTTGAGGAGGTTGGCGTGGTCTCGCACACCCATCTCGATCACCGCTCGCCGACCTACCACCTCTCCGATCACGCGGACCACCTCCACCTCGTGTGCTTGTCGTGTGGGGCCGTGATAGAGAGCGCGGTGACAGCGGCCGATCCCTTGGTGGGGAATCTTTTGAGCCTCCACGGCTTTGTGCCGGATGTGAAACACATGGCGATACACGGATGGTGCGCAGCATGTTCGGCTCGGACAGACCAGTTGAGGCTCCAGTGAACGAGGTGACCGAGCGCCTGCCCGCCGTTGACCCTGACAGCCCACCTACGGTGGTCTGGCCCAGCCCATTGCTGAGCCGGCCGGGGGCCGTGGCCGACGAGGGCGTTGACGGCGCGGTGGCCGCGCACTATGGCAATCCCTTGCGCGAGCAGCGGCTTCTGGTCGAGGGTCTAGCCGCCGTCGACCTGTCCCACCGAGGGGTCGTGACGATCGGCGGCCCGGACCGTCTTTCCTGGCTGCACTCGATCACCACCCAGATGCTGACAGGGCTCGCTCCGCGCACATCTGTGGAGACGCTGGTCCTCAGCCCAAAGGGGCACATCGAGCATGACCTGCACCTGGTGGACGACGGCCAGACCACCTGGGTTACCGTCGAGCCCGGTACCGCTGCCGCGCTCGTGTCCTGGCTGGACTCGATGCGCTTCATGCTGCGCGTCGAGGTCCGCGACGTCAGTGCCGACTACGCAGTGATCGGGGAGCCGGTGCGCTCCGAGACCTCTGCGGGGGAGCCTTTGGCCTGGAGTGACCCGTGGCCGCGGCTGGTCGGCGACACCGCGGCGTACAGCGCAGTGATCGACCCTGACAACCACCCTGGCAGCGCACGAGCCTGGCGTGAGCTGATCGTTGCTCGTGATGAGTTGGAGGCAGTCCTGGGGGACCGGCTCTTGGCGGGGATGTGGGCCGCCGAAGCCCTGCGAGTTGCTGCCTGGCGTCCGCGGTTGGGTTTTGAGACCGACCAGCGCACGATTGCTCATGAGGTCGACTGGCTGCGTACGGCCGTTCACCTGCACAAGGGGTGCTATCGCGGGCAGGAGACCGTGGCTCGCGTTCACAATCTCGGACGGCCGCCGCGCCGGCTGGTGTTCCTACACCTCGACGGCTCCGGTCACATCCTGCCCGGGCGTGGCGCCGACGTCGAGGCTGACGGAAGGGTGGTGGGCCGTCTAACGTCAGTGGCACGTCACCACGAGCTTGGTCCGATCGCTCTGGCCGTCATCAAACGCAACACCCCTCTTGACGCTGTGTGCATGGCGGCGGGGCTCACTGCCAGCCAGGAGGAGATCGTCCAGCGTTAGACCCGAGCCGTCAGAGCCGGATATGGGTCAGGAAGCCGCCTTTTGGCGTTCCTTCTCCTTGATGCGTTGGCCTGACTGCTTGGGCCTACGTTCCGCAGGTCACGTGACCCCTTCAGCGTGAATTACGAGGCTGTGAT
>DAITND010000007.1:0-42726 GCA_036834825.1 Dermatophilaceae bacterium | reverse complement strand
ACTGAGCCCCTTGTCCTGAGGCAACCTCGTGTCCGAGACCGCAGTGTCCGAGGCCGCAGTGTTCGAGACCGCAGTGTTCGAGACCGCAGTGTCCGAGACCGCAGTGTCCGAGACCTGGTCAGGCGGCTGGTCCGCCGATCCGGCTGAGGGCCTCATCCCAGCGTTGAGGCAAGCTCTGGCCGAGCGCGGGGTCGTCGATCCGCTCGTGTCTCAGGTCCAGGCGAGTGTCGGCGCCGGCAGGGGTGAGTCGCAGGTCGACCAGCGTCGCGCGGGCATGCTCGTCGGCGTGCCAGGTGAGGCGAACCTGTTCCAGCGGATGGTAGCTGCGGACCACTCCATGGCTGCCGTCCGCGCTGTGCCAAGGTTCACCCTTGGTGCCGAGCTTCGCGCCTTTGCCGAGCAGAGCCTCCGCCCCGGCGGACGTGGTCAGGAGCTGCCAGACCTTGTCGATAGGAAAGGGCACCACCCGACTCACCTCGATGACGGGGGCGCCCTGTGCGCCTTCTGTGGGAACCTCGCTGGATTCCGTTGCTGCTGTCATCGCGACCTCGATCCGTTCCGTCCGGATGGGTCGGACGGCTAGGGGAATGTCCAGATACTCAGCACACCAAGATGGCGACGATTGCACAATCCCTGGATCGGGTCTTTTTGGTCTCAAAGTGCACTGGTTGTCGCCGCAGCGGTAGATCAGAGACGTTGAACGCCCATTCCTGCGTTGCAGCGAGTCTTTCGAAAAGGCACTTTCGATGCCGTGCCCACCCGGACCGCAAACTGGCTCACCCTCGCCGCCGTCGCAGTTCTCGGCCATGGCCTGCCGCTGACCTTCATCGCCTCCATGAGGATGCTCAAGCGGCGTACTCCATACGGACTGACTGGTCGGGCTTTCGCAGCGGTCGAGACCTCATGGGTGCCCCTCAGGCGATCTCGCTGGCCAGCGGCGCCCTGCTGGTGACGTTGATCGACTACCACGTCATTCTCGCCATCATGGCAGCCCTCACCGGCGCAGCAGTCGTATACCTGCTGGTCTTGCCCGAGCGCCAGCTGTCTCGACTGGATGGGCCGTTGACGGCTCCGACGGACGAGTCGGGCCCTTCTGTCGGCGGGAGTGCGCCGCTGCCAGTCGCCTAGTCCTCGAACGAGTGCTCGGCTGCCGGGAAGGTCCCGCCCGCGACGTCCGAAGCGTAGGCGCGGGCGGCCTCACCCAGGCTGGTGCGAAGGTCGGCATACCGTTTGACGAAGCGTGGCGCTTTGCCGCCGCGCAGCCCGGCCATGTCCTGCCAGACCAGCACCTGAGCATCACAACTTGGGCCGGCGCCGATCCCGATCGTCGGGATGTGCAGCACCTCGGTGACCCGGGCGGCGACCGATGAGGGCACCATCTCCATGACGATGGAGAAGGCCCCGGCCCTCTCCAGAGCCAGGGCGTCCTCGACCAGTGCGTCCGCCGAGTCCCCGCGACCCTGGATACGGTAGCCACCGAGGACGTGCTCGCTCTGAGGGGTGAAGCCGATGTGTCCCATGACCGGGATGCCGGCCCGGACTAGGAGCTCGACCTCAGGCACCATGGCTCGTCCGCCTTCGAGCTTGACCGCGTGTGCCAGGCCCTCCTTCATGAACCGGGTCGCCGTGGCCAGTGCCTGGCTCGGGCTGGCCTGGTAGGACCCGAAGGGCAGATCGGCCACGACCAGGGCGTGTTTGGCGGAACGGGTCACGGCCCGGACCAGCGGGACCAGCTCGTCGATCGTGACAGGCACGGTCGTCTCGTATCCGTACACGTTGTTAGCGGCCGAGTCGCCGATTAGGAGAACAGGAATGCCGGCTTCGTCGAAGATCTCAGCGGCGTACTGGTCGTACGCCGTGAGCATCGCCCACCGCTCTCCTCGCTCCTTCATCGCCTGGAGGTGCGGGATCCGGATGCGCTTGAGCGACGGAGTGGCCGATCCGGACGCACTGCCGGCGCCGGCGCCGTAGGGGGCTGGTTGTTCGCTCATCGAGGTGGCTCCTTGCATGGACGGCTACGTGGCCATCCCTAGTTGGAGATGAAGCAGAAACGATCGGTGCCTGGGTCTGCGGTCAATAGTGTTCGCGCCAGCGATTCGTGATCGGCAGGCGACGGTCGCGTCCGAACGCCAATGACGAGATCTTCGGACCGGGGGCGAACTGACGACGCTTCCACTCTGCAGCGTCGACGAGCCCGATCACGTGCTCCACCACTGCCGCGTCGAACCCGGCCTCGACCAGCTCGGCCCGGTCCTGGGTTCCCTCGACATAGCGGTCGAGGATCTGGTCGAGCAGCTCGTACGGTGGCAGCGAGTCCTGGTCGACCTGGCCTGGGCGCAGCTCGGCTGAGGGCGCTTTGGTGATGGATGCCAGGGGTATTGGTGGCGTCTGTCCACGACGCAGGGCCTCGGCGTTGCGCCAGCGTGCCAGCTGCCAGACCATCGTCTTGGGCACGTCCTTCAGTGGTGCGTATCCGCCGACGCTGTCGCCGTAGAGAGTCGAGTAGCCGACCGAGACCTCGCTCTTGTTGCTGTTGGTCAGGACGAGGTGCCCCTCCTGGTTGCCCAGCCCCATCCAGATCAGCGCGCGCACCCGGGCCTGCAGGTTCTCCTCGGCCACCCCGGTCAGCTTCACGGTATCCAGGAACGCGCTGACCATCGGCTCGATGGGGATGACGCGGAAGTCCAGGTCAAGGTTCGCCGCAAGCTCGGCGGCGTCGTCCTGGGAACCCTGGCTGGAGTACTTGCTGGGGTTGCTGATCGCCACGACGTTCTCCCCGCCCAGGGCATCGGCTGCGATCGTGGCGACCAGGGTTGAGTCGATACCGCCGGAGACTCCCAGCAGCACCGATCCGAAGCCGTTCTTGCGGACGTAGTCGTGCAGTCCCAGCTGTACCGCGCGGTAGACCTCGCCGATCGGATCGAGGCGGGCGGCCAGCGCGCCGGGTGCTGCGACGTACGGGGGGGTCGGTGTGTCACTGATGGTCACGTGCACGATCCCGTCCGCGGACGAGTTGGCCACCTTCACCGTGTTCGGCTCGAGATCCAGATCGACGACGAGCAGGTCCTCGACGAACTGTGGGCCGCGGGCCAGCACCTTGCCGGCGGGGTCGACCACCAACGAGTCCCCGTCGAAGACGAGCTCGTCCTGACCTCCGACGAGGTTCAGGTAGGCCAGGGTGCAACCGGCCTGTTCGGCCCGTCGCGCCACGAGCTCATAACGGACGTCGTCCTTGTCCTCTTCGTACGGCGACCCATTGATCACCAGCAGCAGCTGCGCCCCGGCCTGGCGGGTCTGGGCGACCGGGCCGCCCTCCTGCCACAGGTCCTCACAGATCGCGATGGCCACATCCACATCGCTGATGCGCACGACGGTGAGGTCCCGGCCGGGGGCGAAGATCCGGAACTCGTCGAAGACGCCGTAGTTGGGCAGGTGGTGCTTGGCGTAACGAGCCTTGACCTGGCCCTGGTGCAGTACCGCAGCGCAGTTCTGGGGGAGCGGCCGGTTGGCCTCACCCAAGCTGTAGGGCGCACGGTCGAGGTAGCCGACCACGACAGGCAGGTCGCCGTGACCGTCCGAGGCTAGGGCGCTGGCCAGCTCGGTCAGCGCGGCTCGTGAGGCTTCGACGAAGGAGGAATGCAGCGCCAGGTCCTCGACGGGGTAACCGGTGAGCATCATCTCCGGGAACGCCACCAGGTGGGCGCCTGCCGCGGCCGCCTTGCCGGTCCACTCGCGGACCGCCCGTGCGTTGCCACTCAGGTCGCCGACGGTCGGGTTGATCTGTGCCAGGGCCAGTCGCATCTGCGCCATAGCGGCAGCCTATCCACCACCTCGATGTCCCTCGTTTCGAGGTACCAACGTGTCAGCAGCGTCGTCCCTTAGGGTCAGGCAGGTGATCAGCTACGACGACATCATCCTGGGCGCCGGACACAACGGGCTTACCGCTGCTGCCTATCTGGCCCGGGCAGGGCGAAGGGTCCTTGTCCTGGAGCGAGCGGATCATGTTGGTGGTGCTGCCCTCTCCGCGCAAGCCTTCCCTGGCGTGGACGCAAGGGTGTCCCGGTACAGCTACCTCGTCTCGCTCATGCCGCGGCGGGTCATCGCCGACCTCGGTCTCGATCTGAGGCTGGTGCGTCGCCGGTACTCCTCGTTCACGCCACTACCGACACTGCCGACGAAGGGGTTGCTGATCGACAACGGTGATGAGGCGGCCACAGCCACAGCGTTCGCCGCCCTGACCGGCTCGGACGCGGAGTTCGGGCAGTGGAAGCATTTCTATGCTCGGATGACCTCGCTTGCGGAGCGAGTCTTTCCGACGGTCTTGGAGCCTTTGCGCTCCCAGGAACAGGTCCGCGAGCTCGTCGGTGACGACGACCTGTGGCAGTCGGTGGTGAGCCGTCCGCTCGGCGAGGTGCTCCGTCGCACGTTCAGCAATGACACGATCCGCGGGATCGTGGCCACTGACGCCCTCATCGGCACGTTCGCCGACCTTGACAGCCAGTCCCTTTCCCAGAACATCTGCTTCCTATACCACCTGATCGGCAATGGCACCGGAGACTGGGATGTCCCCGTGGGCGGCATGGGAGCGGTGACCGATGCCCTTGCGGGCGCCGCGATCTCGGCGGGGGCGACCATCCTGACGGGCGCCGAGGTCACCGCCGTCGACCCCTCAGGGACGGTGGAGTGGTGCGACCGTGCCGGTGGTCGGTCCGCAGCGGGATCTACGATCTTGAGCAACCTCGCGCCGGTTGTCCTGAACGGGCTCCTGGCTGCGGCCGGTGCGGAGCCGATCGACACCGAATCGGCACCCGAGGGCGCCCAGCTCAAGGTCAACATGCTGCTCTCGCGCCTGCCCCGGTTGAAGGACACCTCGGTCGATCTTCGGGCCGCGTTTGCCGGGACCTTTCACATCAATGAGGACTACAGCCAGCTGCAACAGTCCTATGCCGCAGCGGTCGCCGGTGAGGTGCCTGACCTGATCCCTTGCGAGATCTACTGCCACTCACTGTCAGACCGCAGCATCCTGGGCCCGGACCTGGCTGCCACCGATGCCCAGACCCTGACCTTGTTCGGTCTGCAGGTGCCTGCCCGCCTGTTTCGCGCGGACAACGACGCCCAGCGCAAGGTGGCGCTGGCCGCAGCGCTGAGGTCGCTGAACAGCATTCTGGCCGAGCCGATCCAGGACGTCATCCTGCGCGACGGAAACGGTGACCTGTGCCTTGAGGCGAGGACCCCGCTCGATCTCGAGGTTGACCTCGGGCTGCCCGGCGGCAACATCTTCCACCGGTCCCTGCAGTGGCCCTGGGCCCAGATACCGGCCGACATCGGTACCTGGGGAGTCGAGACGGAGTACGAGCGGGTGCTGGTCTGTGGAGCTGGCGCGCGACGGGGGGGCGGCGTGAGCGGGATACCAGGTCACAATGCCGCGCGTCGCGTGCTGGAGATGGATCGGTGAGTCGCGGGCGTTTCTTAACCCGCCCGTAACACTGTTAGGGCAGGATCGCGCTATGGATCGTCAGCAGGAGTTCGTCCTACGCACCATCGAGGAACGCGACATCCGCTTCGTGCGGCTCTGGTTCACCGACGTGCTGGGCCAGTTGAAGTCGGTTGCCGTGGCCCCTGCAGAGCTCGAGGGAGCCTTCGCCGAGGGCATCGGCTTCGACGGCAGTGCCATCGAGGGCTTCACCCGGGTCTACGAGGCCGACATGCTGGTCAAACCCGACCCGGGGACATTTCAGGTGCTGCCCTGGCGTGGTGAGAACCCGGGCACCGCAAGGATGTTCGGCGACATCATGCTGCCCGATGGCTCTCCCAGCTTTGCCGATTCGAGGTTCGTCCTGAAACGAACGTTGGCCAAGGCTGCCGATCTCGGGTTCACCTTCTATACCCACCCTGAGGTCGAGTTCTTCCTGTTCGAACAGCCGATCAAGGCCGGACAGCCGCCGATTCCGGTGGACCAGGCCGGGTACTTCGATCACGTGCCGCACGGGACGGGCCACGATTTCCGTCGAGCGGCCATCGCGATGCTGGAGAGCATGGGTATCTCGGTGGAGTTCAGCCACCACGAGATGGCACCTGGTCAGAACGAGATTGACCTTCGTTATGCCGACGGTCTTTCGACGGCTGACAACATCATGACCTTCCGTACGGTCATCAAGGAGGTCGCGCTGGAACAAGGCGTCTTTGCCTCCTTCATGCCCAAACCGTTCAGCGATCACCCCGGCTCCGGCATGCACACCCACCTGTCGCTGTTCGAAGGCGACCGCAACGCCTTTCATGAGGCAGGGGCGCCCTACCAGCTCAGCCAGGTTGGCCGGCAGTTCATCGCCGGCCTGCTTCATCACGGCGCCGAGATCAGCGCGATCACGAACCAGTGGGTCAACTCCTACAAGCGCCTGTGGGGTGGGGGAGAGGCGCCGGCTCACGTCTGCTGGGGCCACAACAACCGCAGCGCGCTGGTGAGGGTGCCGATGTACAAGCCGAGCAAAGGTCAGAGCACCCGCGTGGAGGTACGGTCGCTGGATTCGGCGTGCAACCCCTATCTCGCCTTCGCCGTGCTGCTCGCCGCTGGGCTCAAGGGCATCGAAGGAGGCTACGAGCTGCCCGACGAGGCAGAGGACGACGTGTGGACATTGACCGATGGCGAGCGCCAGGCGATGGGCATCCGGCCTTTGCCGGCCTCTCTGATCGACGCCGTCAGCGCCATGGAAGGCTCCGATCTCGTGGTCGAAACCCTGGGCGAGCACGTTTTCGACTTCTTCCTGCGCAACAAGCGGGCAGAGTGGGCCGACTACAAGAGCCAGGTCACCCCGTTCGAGCTGGAGCGCTATCTGCCTCGTCTGTAGGGACTCGCGGGCGCGGGTGGCGCCGCGCTCGGTAGGTTGGACCGGGTGAGCGCACTAGCAAGGTCTGGCAGTCGTGTGGGGCGGCTCGCCCGGTTGGGGTTTGCCGAACCTGAACGTGCCGACACCCTGCTGGACGATCCGGCGCTGGCCGGCCTGACCGATCCGCTGGACGAGGTCTTCGCTGACGGTCTGCCTGACGCGTTGAGCCAGGTGGCAGACCCCGATCTCGCGTTGTTCGGGCTCGTGCGCCTGATGGAGTCGCTGGGCAAGGCTGACATCGACAGGCAGGGCTATGGCGGGGAGCTGATCGGGGCACTAAGGCACGCCAGCGTGGGACGCGACCGGCTGCTGTCTGTGCTTGGTGCCTCCTTAGCGCTCGGCGATCACCTCGTGACCCATCCGGGCCATTGGCGCGCCGTCATCGAAGCGACGCGCCAGAGCGCCGAACAACGCCGCGACGACATGGTCGATGCCGTGACCACAGCGTTGCGCAGCGGCGGAGCCATCCCTGCCTATGACGCCCTGCGGGTGGCCTACCGCGGCCACCTGCTCGGGATCGCCGCGCTGGACCTGACTGCCCAGAAAGTGGTCGACGAGCTCCCCCAGACAGCCGCCGCGCTGGCCGACCTTGCGGCAGCCGCGCTGGAGGCCGCGCTGGTGATTGCCAGGGCTGAGGTTGGTCAGGGCGCCGATGCCTGCCGGTTCGCGGTCATCGGCATGGGCAAGTGCGGGGGAGGTGAGCTCAACTATGTCTCCGACGTCGACGTCATCTTCGTGGCCGAACCGGCCAGCGGGGACGTTGCCGAGGAGAGTGCCGCGCTCGCCGTCGCCACCCAGCTGGCCACGGCGCTGATACGGGTCTGCTCGGCGTCCACCGCCGAAGGCACGCTCTGGCCGGTGGACGCGGCCTTGCGTCCAGAGGGCAAGAACGGTCCACTGGTCCGAACGGTTGCCAGCCACCTGCAGTACTACGAGCGGTGGGCCAAGACCTGGGAGTTTCAGGCGCTGCTCAAGGCCAGGACTGTCGCCGGGGATCTCGCCCTGGGCCGCCAGTACCTTGACGCCGTGAGCCCACTTGTCTGGCAGGCGGCAAGTCGGGACCATTTTGTCGAGGACGTCCAGGCGATGCGTCGAAGGGTCGAGGAGCATGTGCCGGCTGCCGAGTCCGCACGCCAGCTCAAACTCGGCCCGGGGGGGCTGCGCGACGTCGAGTTCAGTGTCCAGCTGCTGCAGCTTGTTCACGGTCGTACGGACATGAGCCTGCGATCCGGCACGACGCTGGAGGCTTTGGCGGCCCTGTCCGGTGGGGGATACGTCGCGCGCGAGGACGCGGCAGTGCTGGACGAGTCATATCGGCTGTTGCGAACCCTCGAGCACAGGATCCAGCTCTTCCGTTTGCGGCGGACTCATCTCATGCCCAGCGCCGAGGCGGATCTGCGGCGACTCGGCAGGGCGGTCGGCCATCGCAGTGACCCTGCAGCCGCAGTGGTCACCCAATGGCAGCAACAGGCCCGTGAGGTTCGACGAATCCATGAGCGCCTCTTCTACCGTCCGTTGCTGATCGCAGCTGCCAAGCTCAGCAGTACTGAGGCCCGGTTGACCCCGCAGGCCGCGCGAGAACGTCTGGCAGCGTTGGGCTTTCGTGATCCGGCCGGGGCGATGCGCCATCTTGAGGCCCTCACCGGGGGCCTGAGCAGGCGAGCCGCGATCCAGCGGACCCTGCTACCGGTCATGCTCGGCTGGTTCGCCGACGAGGCTGACCCGGACGCCGGGCTGCTGGCGTTCCGGCGGATCAGCGACTCCCTGGGATCGACCCACTGGTATCTCCGGATGCTTCGCGACGAGGGCAGCGCGGCTGAGCGCCTCGCCCATGTCCTGGCCCGGAGTCGCTATGCCGCAGATTTGCTCATCCGCGCGCCGGAGTCCGTTGCCTTGCTCGGTGATGTGGAAGGCTCGACGCCGCGCAGTCGCGAGGCGCTCCTGGCCACGATGCGGTCGGCGACCCGCCGCAAGAAGACGGTCGACGACGCGATGACGGCAGCGCGCGTCGTGCGACGCTTGGAGCTCTTCCGTATCGCGGTCGCAGACCTCACTGGGCATTTGGACCTCGCTGGCGTCGGCGCGGCGCTGACCGATCTGACCTGCGCCACATTGCAGTCCGCTCTCGACATCGCCATCAGGCGGGTCAAGGACCAGACCGGTCAACCGCTGGGCACCCGACTTCTTGTCGTGGGGATGGGCAGCCTCGGCGGCGGTGAGATGGGTTACGGGTCTGATGCTGACGTCATGTTCGTTCACCGCCCCGACGACGGCGTGGACGAGACCGAAGCTCAGAAACAGGCCACGATGGTGGTCCAGGAGGTCAGACGTCTGCTGGGGGTCGCCGGTCCGGACCCACAGTTGGCCATCGACCCGGATCTGCGGCCCGAAGGTAAGAGAGGGCCGATGGTGCGCTCTCTTGAGGGCTTCAGCGCCTACTATGAGAGATGGTCCCTCACCTGGGAGGCTCAGGCTTTGCTGCGGGCGTCTCCGGTGGCCGGTGACGGTGATCTGGGGCGTGCGTTCTGTGACCTGATCAACCCGATCAGGTGGCCGAAGGGCGGATTGTCCGCACACGCCATACGGGAGATCCGCATGCTCAAGGCGAGGATGGAGTCCGAGCGCCTGCCACGCGGCGCAGACCCAAAGACGCACTTCAAGCTGGGACTGGGCGGGCTCGCCGACGTTGAGTGGACCGCTCAGCTCGTGCAGCTTCGCCACGGCTACGAGTTTGAAGGACTGCGCACGACCGGGACACTGGCGGCGTTGGCTGCCGCAGGCAAGGCGGGTCTGATCCCGCCTGCCGATGTCGAGACAATGGGACAGGCCTGGAAGTTCGCGTCCGCGCTGCGCAACGCATCGGTCCTGTGGCGCGGTCGACCGGTCGACGCCCTCCCCAGCGACCTGCAAGACGCCGATGGCATCGGTCGGATCGTGGGCCGAAAGGCTGGCGAGGGCGACGAGCTGGCCGAGACCTACCGGCGCCTGGCCCGGCGCGCGCGGGCGGCTGTCAACATCAACTTCTACGAGTCGCCCTAGCTGGCGGCCGCATGATGAACGGGACCAGGGGGGAGCCAGGTGGGGGCGGCGGCATGCCGTCGTACTCCGAGGTTTTTCGGACCCGCGGCTACCTGGCACTCTTCATCGCGGCCGCCCTGTCGACCTGGGGCGACTACCTGGCGCGGGTGGTGGTCGCTGCATATGTGCTCGATCAAACCGGGTCGCCGTTTGCGGCCGCTGCAACGTTTGCGGTCAGTCTGCTGCCGAGCATCTTCGGAAGAAGTCTCCTGGCCCCGATCTCTGACCGCGTCCCGTACAAATATGTGCTCATCGTCGCGCACGTCTCGCGGGCAGCCTTGGTGGGTGTCCTGATTCTTACGGTGGGCACGGCAGCACTGGGTCCGTCGGCTCATGGGCCCGCCCAGGTACCCCTGTGGACCGTTTTTGCCCTGCTGTTTCTGATCGAGCTCGTAGGTGGGCCAGCCGTTTCCGCGGGCCAGATCCTGATGACCGACCTCTTCAGGTACCGTCGGCTCTACGCCCGTGCGCTGGGTCTTGGGACGATGAGTGAGCAGATCAACCAGGCCATCGGGCTGACCCTCGGCGGGTTCGTCGTGGCGTGGCTGGGAGCCGTTCGTGGACTGGTCTTCGACCTCGCCACGTTCCTGCTCTCGGCCCTGGTCATCACGGTGGTCGTCAGGGCACAGGCCGTCCGGGGCACACCCTCTGCTGGGGTTATCGGGTTCTTCCGCGACATCGGCGACGGTGCCAGGTATCTCTTCCGGCAGCCGGTCCTGGTCTCCCTGCTCGCGCTGAGCCTGTGCTCGGTGTGGGCGATGGCGGCGCCGGAGGCCGTGGCCATCGCCTATGCGCGCGACCAGTCCGGGTCAACTCGTCTGGGCGGTCTGCTCATGGCGGCCCCCGTCTTCGGCGCGGTGGTCGGTCTGGGGATGGTCGGACGCTGGCAGCCGCAACGTCAAAACTCCCGGATCATCGGAATGGCACTGTTGATGCCGCTGCCTCTGCTGGTGACGGTGCTCGCGCCGCCGTTGCCGATCACCTGGCTGCTGTGGTTCGTCTGCGGGGTGCTGCAGGCTTTCATGCTGCCCCTGCAGTCCACCTTCTCGCTGGTCGTACCCGCCGAGATGCGTGGCAGGGTCTTCGGCCTTGGCGGTGCACTGTCCGTGGCAGCCAGCGGCGCCGCCTTCCTCGTCGCCGGTTATCTGGCTGAACACACATCGCCGGCCAAAGCCGTCGCCACCTGTGCGGCCGCCAGCCTGTTGGCCATCATCATGGTCGGCATGCGGTGGCCACGCGCGGGTCTGCGCGCAGCAGTCAGGGCGGCATACGACTCCTGATGCCTGCAGTCGTGCTCTCCTGAGCTAAGGCGTCCCGGTTACAGCGGGCGTACGTAGGCGCTTGTACCCGTCGAGGCGCTGATGTCCGACTCGGCTCGAGCCAGCAGTGAGTCTGCGAGGTGCCGGAGCGCCCGGGCCACGGCCACCTCGTCGCCGATCGCACCCATGGGTTCGTCTCGGGGGCTACGGTGGCTGTCGCCCTGGCCACGGAACTCACCGGGTTCGTCGGAGATGAGCAGGGCGCTGGCACGGGTGTTGTCCCCGGTCTCGACCACCGACACCTGCACACGCCATGTCTTGGATCTCTGGGCAGTCCTGATGGTCTCCTCGGAGCGCCCGGGCACGTCCGAACCGCTCTCGACTCTCATGACCGCGCCAGGACCGGGATAGACCAGACCCGTGTGCCCGTCGCTCCATCTGACCATGTACGGCGCAGCTCCGTCGATCCCCTTGACCTCCAGCACCTCTCCGTCGCGCACCGGGTCGTCAACCCGTGTGCCCGCCAGGATGATGCGGTCCCCGACCTGTGCTTTCATGACGTCCTCCGATGCTGGTGGCGGGTTTTTGGCTCTCTCTCAGCATGCTCTCGTGCGCCGATCTGGGGAAGGGCACAAAGGCAGGAATACCTCGCGAAACGGGTGCGTCGCGGCTCGTTCTGTGCACGAGCGCCGAAACCAAACGGCTTGGTGCCACTGCCTTCGTGACTGCCGATGCTGGGGTGAATTTGGGTAAAACGCGTACAAGCAGAGCCAACGACCTGCACGCTAGAGGTTCACCTCGCACGGATTGTTCCTGCCGTCGAACTTTCGATCTGTGTTGCATCTCTCAACACAGAAGGAGACTCGCACGTGCCGAAGTCCGTTCTAAACCGCTGCCCACAATCGAACTGGCTGGGGGCGGGGGCCCACTGAAGCGTGCCGGACTCGCCCGCATCAGACGCCCCCGTGCGGCACTTCTTCGTGTCTCGGCCGCCGCTGGCCTCGTCGCGGCGGTAACCGCAACCGGCACCGGGGCCGCGAATGCCGCAGTGATTGGACCTGACGTGTCTAGCCACAACCATGACAACGGTGCGACGTTGAACTGGAACGCTATTCGCGGCGCCGGTGGGGCGTCGTTCGTCTTCATCAAAGCCACCGAAGGTGGTGGTTATCGTAACCCGCGCTTCACCTCGGACTTTGCCTCGGCGCGCCGCCACAGTCTGATCCGGGGCGCCTACCACTTCGCCCGGCCGGGCGGGGGGACCAATGGTGAGATCACCCGCAACGCGACCGCGGAGGCCGTCCAGTTCGGCCACGCGATAGGCACCCTGAGCGGTCCGGGAAACCTGGCGCCGGTCCTGGACCTCGAGGACGCCGGGACCCTCAACCCTTCCCAGATGTCGCTGTGGACCCACACCTGGTTGAAGCGGATGACGAAGCTGACAGGTCGCACCCCGATCCTGTATACGAATGTGTCCTTCTGGCAGGATGGGGAACTCGGCAGGCTTTGCCCCCTACCCACTGTGGCTGGCCAGCTACGGAGTCTCCAAGCCCGCCGTGGTCGGCGGTTGGAAGAGCTACACGTTCTGGCAGTACACCGAAACGGGGAAGCTGGCCGGCGCGGGTCCCAAGACGGACTTGAGTGTGTTCAACGGGTCGTTGGCCCAGCTCGAAGCGATGACCACGACGGCGGCGTCGCCGGCAGCAGCAGCAGCGGGGCCAGCAGCAGCAGCGGCGGCAGCCGACGCGATGACGCTCAAATACACCACACGGGGCACCACGAAGCCGGCGGATGCGACGCGGGGTGCTGTGACCAGCTCACGCTCAGACCTGCGTTTATGGCTGGGCGTCTTTGGTATGGATGGAAGCCGTACCATCGCCGGTCACTGACCAAGGACGGGCAGGGCCGGTTCTCGACGTTGGCGCGGGGACAGTCCTACGCCCCGGAGGTCGACGGTGAGGCGGCACCGGCGCCAATCGCACGCCCCGGCTCTTGAACATCTTGCGCCGTGCCGTAGGGAGTCTCGTTCGCAAATGTCGCTCGCAAATTCGCGGCGACACAGACTCTTCCGCCGATCGGGGCTTGGGACTCTCAGATGTCGTCATACATTCGAACCACCCCGCAGCGACGGGAGCCGCTGGTTTAGGGGCAGAAACTATGAGCTGTGCAGATATCCGGTTCGATCGAATTCGGGCGATGCTATGGCAATTCTCGGGGGATGGGACTAGAAAGGGCACCACGGCGGGGTCGTGAGCCCCGCGAAGGGGTACTGACCGATTCGCCTGCGTGGGAGGAGAACCAGTCGCCAGTACACATGCGGGTAACA
Organism: Dermatophilaceae bacterium; assembly: GCA_036834825.1. GTDB lineage: Bacteria > Actinomycetota > Actinomycetes > Actinomycetales > Dermatophilaceae > UBA4719. The sequence continues at coordinate 29,179 of DAITND010000007.1, read as the reverse complement.
CAGCCTTCCGTGCCTGCTCTGGAGATCCAGATGCCGAGGCTGTAGGAAACTGTCCGGGACGCGGACTGCAAGCTGCTGCTCCTCGACTACTCGCCGCAGGTTTTCGAGGAACCACGCGCAGCGGCGCACGGAGGGGAACGGCATGAACACTTGCTTGCACGCCCAAATCCTGTGGGATGCTGAGAACGCCAAGCTGTTTGGGGATCTGTGTCGGCGCACTTTGAAGTTCTGCGACGAGGGGCACCCCTGCCCGTCGCTGCCGGCTGAGGAGTGGATCCTTCTGGTCTCGAGCGAACGAGGTCTGACCTTTACGCCACCTAGCAACGCCCTTAATCAGGTGCGGCTGGGGTGACCTTGTTGATGCTGGCGTTCTTCGAGGGCTCGCCGTGGGAGGTGCGCATCCCGTTGCTGGTGGCAGGGCGCGGCTGGGGGGCTTCGAGCACAGCCCAGAAGAGGTTGCCGCCGTCGGCTGTGGGAAAGACTCCGAACGCCCGTGAGAGGTCGGCCACGGCGGTGAGCCCTCGTCGGCGCAGGTCCGGGACTGAATGCCACTGATCCGGCAGGGCGGGACTGTGGTCCCGCACGGTCAGGCGAAGAGCACCAAGGTTCCAGGCCACAGACAGGTCGATGTCGGTGCCGGCATTGATCGATGAGCTGGCCACGAGCTCGCTGACCACCGTGCTTGCGAAGGGGGTGACCGGGTCCAACCGCCAGTTCAGCAGTGCGCGAGCGACAAACTCCCGTGACGCGCGCGGCGCGGTCGGGTGTGCGGCGAGCTGTAGCCGCTCGATGGCCACGGTGGGGGTCGCCAGCACCGCGGATACCGCCGAGAACAGCGACGTTCTCACGATTAGGTGACTTCCCAGGGGGTGGGCGCCCAGCGCCTCCCGAACGTGCGGGTCCGGGCAGGCTACGGCCACGGGGATCCCGGGCCAGTCGCGAACATGGCGCCCTACTGTTGCCAGCACCTCGACCGCGACCAGCTCGGCATCCTCGAGCACGGTCGATAGGTCGCAGACCACTCCACGGGGTCCTTCTGCCAGAGCCAGCTGGATCGCGAGGTCCAGCTCCTGGACGACATCACTGAGCCGGCCGCCAACCTCCAGGACCGCTACCTGACGTATGGCGCGTCTTCTGGTCTTCACCTGCCGGCCTGTGCCCGGACGGCCGGCTGGCCGGGCTGGGAGCTCGGTCGGGACGTAGGGCGCGTACCTGGTCGGGAACAGGACCAAGCGGTGGTCGAAATCTGTGGGAAGGTCCTGCGGAGGGCGCCGCTGCTGAACGATGGTGAAAACTCGATTCGGTGGTCCTGGAAGGTGTGGACACGGGCCACCGAGGTTCGGGAGTAGCACGGGGAAGGGCCGACGTCACCGGGGTCTGGGGAGAAGCAGCGCGCCAGACGATACACCAGAGACACTCCCAAATCCAGAGGTCGGGCTGACGTCCGCCGAGCCCGGACCTGAAGCCCCACAACAGCATTCGCCGCGGGCGCCATGCCAAGGTCGTCGCCCGGGTGCGCCTTCCCGTATCCTGCGGCGGCGCGTTGGGCAGGTCAGCCGATGCATATATAGCTTCTCTCATCCGCGCCAGCGGTGAGTGCCGTTGACTGTCACCGGCAAAAGGGCGCTGACCTGCGCAGATACCCGTATCCAGCGGTCGGCAGCGGTGTTCAATCGCCTCAGCGACCTCCACTCGCGATGTACTTCTTGTCGAGGTGTGAGGGGGATCAGGGAATCTGCACTGGGCTGCCCACAGCTGTCCGGTGAGCTTGTCCGCGGCCAAAGTGTCGATGCCGGAGTCGGCGCCCCTGACGGCCTTCGCAGTCCCGCCGCAGACAGAAGTCACAGACGCGGTCGGCCTACTGCTCTGAGGTCTGCAGGTACGCCACGATCGGCTTTTGGAACCGGGACCCTTCTCCGCCTCGCTATCGGGGCGACAACACTGGCGGTTGGGCACGGAAGCCCCAACGACCGGCTTGGTGCTGGACAATGGCCGGTTCGACGGACTCGCAGCCCCGGCATCTAAAGGCCGGCCGTGAGCCACGACCAAGTCTGCGACTGAGGCTTGCGCCTCACGCCAGCGCGACCTGACACACGGCTTGGATCGCCTCAGAGAGTTTCGGGTGGCGCAGATAGTCTCGCGCACGGTGATTGCTCGTGTGACGGCCATCAGGATCGGAAAGGTTCGGCGCGAAGTGGTCATTGTTCACGATCACATGGCGCGCGGCGATGTACGGAGTCTGGGGCGGCACTCGGTTGGCCGTGACTTCGTCGCTGAGGTCGACAATGTTCCACCAGTCACAGCGCTTGGCCTGCAGCCAGGCGGCAGCTGCGGGAGACCACGAGTCCATGAACCGCGGCCAGGAGAACGGCGCGCCTGCGGTCACCAACAATTGAGGCGAGTATGCCCAGTCAGATTTCGCTAGGGCTTCAACGGCTATCACTGCCCCCAGACTGTGCGCAATCACCACGTGAGGGCGGACCAGATCCAGATCGGCCAGCACGTGGGCTATAGCGGCCGCTCTTACTGTTGTGTCTCCCATGTACAGGCGCACGTCCTTGAGGAACAAGAACACGAAGGCGCGGTAGCCGGCGTTGCGCACCCGTGCAGGTAGCAGATTGTGGAGCCCTTCGTAGAACAGGTGCCGCAATCCAGGTTGACAGCAGTCGCACTGCGTGAACATCGCAGGTCGCCGAAAAGGTCCATCAGGTCGGTCCGGGCGAGGGGCGAGAGTGCCCTTGGAGTCGAAGACGTGAGTGTGTGAGCTGAAGTGGACATCGAGCTGGGATAGGAGTTCGGGTCCGAGGCTTCGTTGCAGACCGATGCCGAACTCGCTGCTGAGCCAGTCGTCTGACGACCACGAAGACCGTTTCCCGTCACCTTCCACACAGAGAACGCGAATGCGTCGCATAGCCATCCCACCACCGGGATCTTCGATCACTGTTGATTCGATGACGGTCTCCGGTCGTCGTTGGCGATGGTCTCAGGCCCTATGTTGCTGTTCGCTGTTGTGGGAGACACCGACCGCAAGACGAAGCTCTCGGGCCGGTCGCCCGAGGTTCGACCGGCGCGACACGCTCTGATGCAGATGGCGCGGGCCGGCACTCTTGGGGCTTGGGCTTGGCCGGTTGCGTAGATGACGGGCATCCTGGCGACCGCCAGAACGTCGGCGGGCAAGTTGGCGCGCAGCTTCATCGGCGTTCCCGTTGGAGCGAACCCAGCACGAGCGAGCATGCGAACAACCACCTGAACCGGATTTTGGACTCGGGCAAATGACCGATGAACCAACGGTAATGCCCGCGGTGGTCCAGCGGATATGAAATGCCCGAACCAGGGAGTTGGCTGAATCCGATCCTTGGCACTCTTGCAGACGAAAGCTCAATTGCCGGCGACGCCATCCAGGCCTGGTGCATCGCCGTCCTCTCCGTGCTCAGGAGCAGGCAGGTCAAGATCGACCGGCAGACGATCCGCTGGTCGTAACTGATCGACGTGGCCGCGCAAACCTGCGCGGGCGTGAGCTGGGCCGAGGTCGCGGCGGCCGGTTCGTCCAGGTTGACCGGGCCACCGTCTTCTCTTCCTCGTTGTCCAGCTCCAGCCGCTGCACGCGCGGCTCATCGCCCGAGGTCAGTACCCATGGGCAGATACCCGTCACAGTGGCGATCACGTCCCCGACCGGACCTGGCAGAACGTCGTCGAGCGGTGGCCACCGTTGCCCCGTCACGGGCACCGCCACAGTCGAATCGTCCCGTCGACCGAGCACGAACCGCGCCCCCCGGGGCAATGCTCTGGTGCTCCAGCCAGGGACCGGCCACACGCAGCCGCCAGTCGAAGGCGCGACGTCGCCTACGGCGGACGGAGCGGCGGCAATCGCGCGAGCTCAATTCGGCCCTGGGAGGCCCCCTGCAGTGCTCGGATCTCGCCGCTTGTGGTGCCGGTGGTAGCCGCGGCGGGTGAACGCCAGCCACTGACGTTCGGCCTCGCCACCAGCGGTTTGGGCAACCATGGACAGATCCAATGAGCGGCGAGCACCATAGAAGATCCAACGAGAGCGAAGAGGGGTCGTCATGAGCGTGTACCGGGTGATCGATGTGATCGGGACGAGTTCTTCCTCCTGGGAGGAGGCTGCGGCAGAGGCCATCGCGACGGCGCGGGGATCGGTGCGTGATATCCGAGTTGCCGAGGTGACCAAGCAGGACATCGTTGTCGGTGACGGTGGGGAACTGGTCTACCGGACCAAGATCCAGTTGTCGTTCAAGTACGAATCGGAGTAGGCACGACCAGCTGGAGATGGGGCGGGTTCACCCCTCCCAGACCGGGCGTGTCCGGTCGAGCTCATCATGGGCAGGCACATGATCAAGGTCACAGGGAACGGCAGGTAGTCCAGCGGCCGTCGGTCGCTGGTCATTCGCAGGCGATGCCGTCCCCATCGCGGTCGAGCTTGGTCGAGTAGCCAGGATCGCCCCGGTGAATCGGGGCAGCACCAGCTGCACGAGCCGCAGCGCAGTTGGCGTAGTAGACGCCCGCTCGGGGCGGCGCTGGCTGTACAGGAGCCGGCGCAGGCTGCAGCGGGCTGCTGGGTGCTGCCGCCACGGAGCCCGGACCCGGCAAGGCCATGGTCGGGCAGGCAGAAAGGACCCGGGCCATGGCGTTTCGCTCGGCCGCCGTGACCCACAAGCCGTATTTGCCTTTGACCGCGACCTGTCTGGCGACGTAGGTGCAGCGGAAGGATTTGTTGGGCGGGAGCCAGGTAGCCGCGTCCCCGTCGCCCTTGGACCGGTTGGCTGCGGCATCCACGGCCAGCAGGTTCAGTGGGTCGTTGGCAAGTGTGAGCCTCTGCCCGGTCGGCCAATTGGCAGCACCCTTCTGCCAGGCGTCCGAGAGCGCGACGACGTGGTCGATGTCCACTTCGCTGCCACCGCCATAGATGAACCGAATGGACGTGCCGGTGTACGGGTCAGGGGCCAGCGTGCCGGCCAGGACCTTGCAGGCGTTCGCCATCTGTCTGCTGTGCAGGTCTCGGCGCAGAATGTCGTTGCGCGTATCGCAGCCGTTGCGGTCGGTGTCGAACCAGGCCTGACCGAACTGGGCACGGGTGTAGCCGGTCTTGGGCGCACGCCCCTTGACGGTCAGCCTTGCCACTTCGGCCAGCGTGGTGCCGGCTGCCGGACGTTTGGGCTTGGCCGAGGTTGGCGCCGTCGTGGGCGCAGCAGATGCAGCCGCCGAGCTCGGGGGCACACTGGGCGTTTGAGCAGTCTGCGCCGAGCTTGGGATGGACTGGGCATTACTGGTGGAAGTCGCGGGAGGGTTGGACGTTGGACCACAGCCGGACAGCAGCACGACGGCCGTCATCAAGCGCAGCGGTGATCGATCCCGTGACCTTCTTCATGCGTCAGAGGGTGTACTGGGTCACGAGGTCGCACCAGCGAACAACGCAGAAAGGTCGAGCGAGGGGACGTGCCGCTGACAGGCGAGGGAAAGGTACTTACGTGCGACGGTGTCCTTACCAAAGCCTAGGACTGTGCTCAGCAACCCGATCGCCTCGGCGATGTCGCCTGGTGGTTCTGCAGAGACCACACGTCGCCACATCGCCTCTTCCAAAGAATTGAACGCCATCTGCACTTCGGAGATGTCGAAGCCATCGTTGAAGCGGTCCACCGCGATCCCCTCGGAGTACGCGCTCATCGCGGCAAGGTCGCGAGTTCGGATTGCGGCCACAACGAGCCTGAATAGGTCGGCCAGTGCCTGTCGCGTGAATCCCTCTCCCGCCAGTTCGTAGTGGGTGATGTGCCGGCGATGAAGGGCTGAGTACGCCTCGTCCAGCACACCTGGCTCGGCCTCCACCAGCAATGCGTCGAGGTCCATAACGTGCACCTCCTGTTCTCGGGTCGATTTGCACGCTCGATCACTCGGTCGCACCCTCTCAGCATGGTCAGAGCATGTCCGCGCCAACAGGGACCTTGGGCACACCTTCAGATCACGTCGGACCAGGCCTCTGCTTGCTCCTCCTGGGCGAACGTCTCGGCCGTGCGCCGGTCAGCCGTCCTGCAGCACTGGGGGAGGTCGGTTGTCACTTGGTCCCCGCAGTAGCTTGTTCGCGACCAGCTGGCGACGGCGACCCATCTCTGATGCGTCCGTCCAGTCTGAGTTTCGTCACCCATCGACTCCTGGGCGCAGGGTTCCGACCGTGTGGCTGCGAGCCCTGTGCCGGTCACGCCTCTGCACATCGACACCAGTTTGGCCGGCAAAGCTCACGACTTTGTGGCACCCAGGCCGACCCGGCGCGGGCAGGCAATGACGCCGAGGCCAAGGAGATCTGCTCATCGACACCGCGGCCGCCGCGGTCCCAGTGCCCAACGAGACCGTCACCTGTGACGGTGCCGAGCAGGAGGGCGACGCCAAGACGGCCGACAACGAGGACCAGCAATTGAATCGGGCTTCGCGTCGAGCTCGGCGGCGCAAGGACGTGCCGGGCCGGCCGGTTCACCTTGGGAACTACAGACAGAGCCGTGCGCACGGCAGGGGCGAAGGTCGACGGTTTGACCGAGGGCATCCGGTCGAGTCCCCGAAGCATGTGGTGACCGCTGCACGCCACGACCGTGGAATCGACCGCCACCGTGTCAAGAACATGTGCCCTGGTGGTGGGCTGCCAAGGAGCAGGTGCCGTCGTTGCTCGGCGGGTTGCGCGGTTGGCGGGTGTGATCGGGGGGTGTCACATGAGGGGACCTAAGTCCCTGTCCCGGCTATCAGCGTCGCGAGCAGCGTGGAAGGCGAGGCCGACGTTTCGACTTTCAGGTGGCCAGAAGATGAAACGCTCTAATGCAATTGTCACAATCATATCGGCAAGAGCACAATCCAATTGCTAGGTCCGCCTCAGGATCGGCGGACCATCATCACGAAAGATGGTCGGTTCGTATGAGAATCGTGAATACCGCAATGATCTTGACGGTTACGTTTGGTGTCGGTTGGGCCATGTCGGGGTGTGGTGCTGGTGACAATACGCAGGCGTTCTGCAAAATCGCCGCCACAAGCACCCAAAACCGCAACGATGCACAAATCGACGCATATTACGATCAACTCAAGAAGGTGGCGCCCGAAGAACTAGTCAGCGACATCGCGACACTCAGGTCCAAATGGAAGAGCGTCAGCATACCCTTGGGGGATGTGCTCAGCGGTCAGGTCCAAAAGGTGTCCCGGCCACCGGAGGTCACGAAAGCCGCGAACAACGTGGTACGTGTAGTGTCCGAAAAATGCGGCGCTAAACGTGGCGTCTACGTCGTGTTGCCGCAATCCGGATTCTGAAAGACCCAAGGCCCGAGGGCGAATCGACCTCGTGTGGGTGCCGGCATGACTCCACCTTTGCGTGAACTCAGACCCTCCACCAGAGCCGGGGCGCTCACTGCTGCGGGCCATCAAGCGGCATGTCAGGCCGATGGGTTCCCCGGCCTCCCGACACCTCCTTCGCGTGGTCGCCGACGTGCTGGGAGGGCTCTCATTTCACGGGGTTCAACTTGAGGCCATAGGCATTGAAGATGTCCGGCGCCTCCGTCCAGTCAACCCGTTTCTGGTCTGCCGTCCAGTCAAGGCCGCCGGAAGAGATGATTCCCCTGGCCTGCCGCGCGTGGGCGTTGCCGGTGGCCGCCCAGACCGTTGCGCCGCTGTCGCCATTGACCGAACCCCAGCCGTGCACCACGTCCACGCCTTCCACACCGCGTGCGTAGTGGCCGCCTATGGGGAACCACAAGTCTTGTTTGGTGACCTTGATCCCGCAGGGTGTGCTGTGGCCCAATGAGGCAGACCTCGCCCCCGACTGGCAGACCCAGTCACCGAGGTATGAGTACGTGACACTGGTCAGCGGAATCCACCAGTTGACGTCGCTCTCATCGGCGTTGTTGTTGGCTCCAACAAGAAGTTCGGCATCCCAGCCAACGCTGGGGGATGTGACCGTGCCGACATAGTTGCCGAGCAGCTTGTTCGACCAACTCCATGTCGTGCCGGCGGCCGTGTAGATCCGCTGCCCCACCCCGAAACAGTGAGCAGCGGTGACCATGACCGGGCGCCCGTCACTCTTGCGTACCGCGGGAAGCCCGGTCGTGCACTGCCCGGATCCGTTGGTGATGACGTCGCCACCGATGAACGGTGAACTGTCGTGCCACTTGACGTTGTTCCAGGAGGCACTCTTGGTGTGTCGTGCCGATCCCTTGCTAAACGACCGATCCACTGTGGACACTGTGGATGCCACGGACACGGGCGAGACCACATGACTCTTGGCTGCACCATTTGGCCTGGCGGCGAAATCGTTGTCAACCGTCTTGATGGCAGCGGCAGTGTTGTCCGCTTTGATGGCAGCAGCGGTGTTGGCCACCTCGATCTTGAGTCCGGAACCATCCGGAGCTGCGGATATGGCATACACCGCATATGAGTGCCGCTTGGCACGGTAGGCCTCCAGTGCCCCATCCATCGCGGCCAAAGTGTAGGTGGCCTTGTGAATCCGGATCAAGTTCGTGTCGATCGAAGGATTGGCGGACTTCGCTGCCTGGATGAAGCCGGCGGCCCGTGCCGTGCCTGTGAGGTAGAGGTTCACAACGTCGTGATTGGCATCAATTCCTACGCTGGTGAATACATCGGCACCCCGACCTTCGCCAACATCGCTCAGCGCCCCTGCAATCGCTCGCAGTGGGTCCAGGAGTGCGGCCTGCGTTGCCGGAGCCATTGTCCCGATCTCAGCATCGGTCAGCACCTTCCCAGAACCCCCGACGGCTCCCAGCGCCGGGGATGAGAACGAGGCCGCAGATGTTACGGCCAAGACCACTGTGGTCGTGCACACGCCGAGTGCCGCCAATATGGGCTTCTTCAAACTATCCTCCGTGTCGAAACTGGATCTTCACCCCGACGTGGAGCCTCGCTGATGCGGGCCCGCGATCTGACCGGTGGGGGTTCCACCGTTGCGCAAGATGAAGGCCCCGCCGCGGAGGCTGAGCATTCGGCGTGTCTACTGCGCACTGTTGTTGCCCCTCGTGGAGGCCTTAACGATTCGTTACAAGGCGCGCGGCAAGGTACGACACCATCTGGAGGGATCTCACCGAGGAAGACTCCACAGGATCTGATGATCGGGGCCAACCTCGCCTTCGGTGAGGTTGGCCCTCGACTGATGCGGAGGCCTTCGATGAGCCGACGCCCATACTTGCGCCTGATTTGTTCATAAGATTTACTAACACACATGAAGGCAACGGATGCGCAGCGAAGCCTCCCCGTTGGAAGACCGAAATCGGCGCTAATGCTGCCCGGCAAAGTGGCTGTGCGAGGAAAGGTAGAGGTCTTCAGCTTCGGACGTGTCCTCCGTCCGAGCACGAAGGTCCTGCCCGAAGACGTACGCGCTCACAATCGCTCGCTCGTACTGCAGACGCTCTACCGGGCAGGTCGGCAGAGCCGCGCGGACATCGCCCGCCTCACCCGCCTCACCCGCGTCACAGTCTCCGACCTCGTGGCTGAGCTCATTGCCGAGGATCTCATCATCGAGATCGGCAAGCGCGAGGGCTCCCGACCGGGCAAGCCAGCCACTCTGCTCGACATCAATCGCGGCGGCTTGCAGATCGTCGGCCTCGACCTCAGTGAGTACTCGGTCTTCCGTGGAGCGGTGCTCGACCTCGACGGCCAGATCCTCGAACGGGTGGAGGCGCCGCTGGCCGGTAGCACCGGCGCGGATGCGACGGCCAAGGTCATCGCACTCGCCGAGGCTCTTGTCTCCCGGACCACGGTGCCCATCCTCGGCATCGGGGTCGGATCGCCCGGAGTCGTCGACCCTGCCGGTGTCGTGCTCAGCGCCCCGAACCTGGGCTGGAGCGATGAGCACCTCCAGGACGCCCTCGCCGCCCGCTTCGGGATCCCGGTGATCGTCGGGAACGACGCGCGTGCTGCGGTACTGGCCGAACACAGCTTCGGTGGGGCGGGCGCCGACATGATGCTGATCAAGGTCGGTCACGGTGTCGGTTCCGGGCTTTTGCTGAACGGCAGTCTGCTGTTCGGAAGCCGATTCGCGGCCGGTGAGATCGGTCATGTCGTCGTCGGAACGCACGGCGGAGCCGAGTGCGCCTGCGGAAAGTTCGGGTGCCTGGAGACCTGGCTGGCCGCCCCGCGACTGGGCGCGCGGGTTGCGGCTGCCCAGGCATCCGACAAACGCCAGTCGCCTCTGAAAGCGGCAGAACCCATACTTCGCGAGGCGGGCCGGCACCTCGGCATCGCGCTCGCTCCCGTGGTCGGAGCGCTGAATCTCGCCGAGATTGTGCTCAGCGGTCCGACCGACCTTCTTGATGGTCCGTTCACAGAAGCAACCATCGAAACCCTCCGCGACCGGACTATGGCCGAGTTCCATGGCGATCTGATGGTACGGATGACCACACTCGGTGAGGACATTGTCATTCGCGGCACCGCCGTGATGGTCCTCTCCGGGCAACTCGGGGTCTCGTAGTCATAGCGTTCACCACTGATTCCGCTAACCCCGGTCCTTCATGAAGTGCCTGATTGACGTCGTTGTAGAGAGGCTGGCGCGCATGCTTATTCCCCGTCCGATCACCATGAGGGCTGCCGAGGGCGACTTCGAAGTCGACGGATCCACCGGCATCTGTGCTTCGGCCGGGGCGTCCCTGGTCCGGCAGCCGTCCTCTACCAGGTGCACCCCGAGGCCGGGTTCGTGCTCGGGCTCGATGTCGGCCAGCAGTACGTCCGAGGCGCCATCAGCGACCTCGCCGGAACACCTCGGGCCACGGCGACCCAACGCGTGCACGCAGCCGGTGGGCACGGCCTGGTCGGTGAACTCGTCCAGCTCGCACAGTACCTTCTCAGGGAGTCTGGCCTGACGCAGACCGACATCACCCAGACCGTGATCGGCAGCCCTGGCGTGTACGACCGCGAGCGCGACGTGCTGGCGCTCCCGGGCGGGTTGCGCGGTTGGGGCAAGCCGACCGTGCTCGCGGAGCTCCGCGAGGAGTTCGGCGAATCGCTGATCGTGGAGAACGACATCGACCTCGCCGCGCTGGCCGAGCGTGCGCTCGGTCACGGTCGGGACGTCGACAGCTTCGCCTTCGTCTCGGTCGGAACCGGCATCGGCATGGGCCTGGTCCTGGGCGGTCGGCTGCACCGCGGCGCTCACGGAGCCGCCGGCGAGATCGGGTTCCTCCCGTTCACCGAGGGCGCGGGAGCGGATCTGAAGGATGCCCGCAAGCGTGGAGCGCTGGAGTCGGCGGCCTCCGCTGCCGGGGTCGTGCGGGCCGCCCGCAGAGCGGGCATGCGAGGACCGGTGACCGCCCGGAACGTGTTCGCGGCAGCGGACAAGGGGGACCAGCGTGCAGCCGGCGTGGTGGCTCAGGAGGCGATCCTGGTCGCCAAGGCAGTGTGTTCGGTGGTGGCGGTGGCAGACCCCGCCCTGATCGTGCTGGGCGGCGGCATCGGCCAGGCTGACGGCTTCCTCGATGCGGTCGCAGTCGAGGTCAGACGCGTCGCTCCCGTCCTGCCCGAGCTTCGGGTCAGCGCCCTCGGCGCCGACGCCGTGGTGGACGGCTGCCTGGCCGCAGGTGTCGAACGCGCCTGGGAGATCGTGGTGGCTGGGCTGCCGGGAGCGGGGGCAGCGTCCGGGGGCCGGACCCAGCTGAACCGGCGGGCGAGCGTGTCTCTTCCGTCACATCCGTCCCACGCGACACCGAGGGCGGGACAAGTTCCTATCCTCCCGCTGCCACCCACCGATGGCGCAACTTTCAAAATACCCCATGGGGTAACCGGATGGTGAATCCAGCCGTTCGCGCTGCCGAGGTCGCCTTGCAGCCGGAAGACGTCGCCGGGGGCGGGCACGCAGCGGCCTTACGTCGCCACCACAGAGCAGGTGTGGGCGCTGCATGATTCGATGCCGCAGCACCTTCGGCCGGCGGTTCTCCTTGGCGCGTTCGCGGGCCTGCGGACCTCCGAGACGTGCGCGCTGCGGGTGTCAGACGTCGACTTCATGCGGGGCGTCGTCTCGCCTGCGATCCAGTGGCCAGCCGAGCCGTTGAAGTCGGAGTGCTCACGGACCCCGGTGTCCATCCCGCAGGAGCTGGCGCTGGAGCTATCGGCTGCGGTGAAGCAGTACGCGGGGGAGACTGTCGTCACGGACGAGGTAGGCCGGCCGTGTTCACCGTGGGAGTTGCAGCGTGCCGTGCGCGTGGCCCGCAAACGGGTCAAGGGGTTGCCGGAGGGCTTCCGATACCACGACTTGCGGCACTACTTCGCGTCACTGCTCATCGCCTCTGGTCTGGACGTCAAGGTCGTCCAGACTCGGCTACGGCACGCCAGCGCGATGACGACGCTCAACACCTACGGCCACATGTGGCCAGACGCGGACGAGTCCTCACGAGCAGCCGTCGGGGTTGTTCTGGCTGCCCGTAAGGACTCGTCAAGGACTGAGAGGGTTGCCGACTGACGTCTCAGCAGGTCAGCGGCTTGTGAGCCTCACAGATCGTAGTACATCTCGAACTCGTGAGGGTGCGGGCGGAAGCGGATCGGGTCGACCTCGTTGAGCGTCTTCCATTCGATCCAGGTCTCGATGAGGTCATTGGTGAACACGTCGCCCTCGAGAAGGTAGTCGTGGTCAGCCGCGAGTGCGGCCAGCACCTCGGGCAGCGATCCGGGAACCTGTTCGATCTGGGCGTGCTCCTCAGGCGGCAGCTCATACAGGTCCTTGTCGACCGGTGCTGGGGGCTCGATGCGGTTCTTGATGCCGTCGAGGCCCGCCATCAGCTGAGCAGCGAAGGCCAGGTAGGGGTTGGCGGACGGGTCCGGGATCCGGAACTCGATGCGCTTGGCCTTGGGGGAGTTGCCGGCGATCGGGATGCGGACGCAGGCCGAGCGGTTGCGCGCTGAGTAGACCAGGTTGACCGGAGCCTCGTAGCCCGGGACCAGGCGGTGGTATGAGTTCACCGTCGGGTTGGTGAAGGCCAGCAATGACGAGGCGTGCTTGAGCAGACCACCGATGTACCAGCGCGCGATGTCCGAGAGGCCACCGTAGCCGCGCTCGTCATAGAAGAGCGGTTCGCCGTTCTTCCACAGGCTCTGGTGCGTGTGCATACCGGATCCGTTGTCGCCGAAGATCGGCTTGGGCATGAATGTGGCTGTCTTGCCGCCCGCCCACGCGACGTTCTTGATCACGTACTTGAACTTCATCAGCTCGTCACCGGACTGCAGCAGCGACCCGAAGCGGTAGTTGATCTCCTGCTGACCGGCCGTGCCCACCTCGTGGTGGCTGCGCTCGACACTCAGCCCGACCTCGGCCAGCTTCAGGCACATCTCGTCGCGCATGTCGGCGAAGTGGTCAACCGGCGGGACCGGGAAGTAGCCACCCTTGTACCGCGTCTTGTAGCCCTGGTTGCCACCCTCTTCGACACGGCCGGTGTTCCAGGCCGCTTCGATCGAGTCGATGTAGTAGTAGGAGGCGTTCTGCTTAGTCTCGAAACGCACGTCGTCGAAGATGTAGAACTCGGCCTCGGCGCCGAAGTATGCCGTGTCGGCGATGCCGGTCGACTTCAGGTAGGACTCGGCCTTGGCTGCGATGTTGCGCGGGTCGCGACTGTAGGGCTCGTCGGTGAACGGGTCCACGATCGAGAAGTTGAGGATCAGTGTCTTCTCTTTGCGGAACGGGTCCAGATACGCGGTCGCCGGGTCGGGTATGAGCTTCATGTCCGACTCGTGGATGGCTTGGAAGCCGCGGATCGAGGAGCCGTCGAACATCTGGCCTTCGGTGAAGAAGTCCAGGGTCAGCGAGGCTGCCGGCACGTTGAAGTGCTGCATGACGCCGGGCAGGTCGCAGAAGCGGACATCGACGAATTTGACATCCTCGTTCTTGATGAACTCGAGGACCTCTTCAGGCTTGCTGAACATGCAACCTCCTGTTGTGGGGCCCGACGCATCGTGGCCGGGCCTTTCTTTGGATCGGGACAGACCCTATCGGTGAACGATTTCGGCGCCAACACCCCAGTGTTTCGCCGGTGTTACATGGAGCACTGACGTCGCGTAGCCTTTCACGCGTGGTTGACCGTGCGGGTGTTGCCTCCTGGCTCGAGGGACCGGCTGGTGGGCGCCCAGATCGCGATGACTACCCAGGACGCCGACTGGGGATGCCGGAGCGCGGCCCGGGCTCGCTCGCCCGGTTCGGGCGCCGTATGATTGCGGTCCTTGTGGACTGGTTCCTTTGCATCGTGATCGCCGCCGGGTTGATGAGCTACCGCCTCGGCGAAGGGGGGCTGGGCCCGTTCAAACCGCTGGCCGTATTCGTGCTGATGAATCTGCTGCTGGTCGGGACACTGGGGTCCACGATCGGACACCGCCTGCTCGGCATTCGGGTCGTGCGCGTTGATGGAGCCAGTGCCGGGCCGTTCCTCGCGCTGATTCGTACGCTCCTCCTGGCTGTGGTGATTCCAGCGGTGATCTGGGATCGTGACACCCGCGGTTTCCACGACAAGATCGCCGGCACCGTCACGGTGCGTATCTGAGCGAGCCCGCACGGCGAGGATCAGCGGCCGCGCATCGCCTTGCGGTCCATGCGTACCCGGTTGGGGTCGACACCGGCTGGCAGTGGTGGACGCATACCACCCATCGCTTTGAGGCGTTTGTTGACGGCCGCGACCTCTTCCTTGGTGAGAACCGGCTTCATCCGCTGAAGCCTGCTGGCCACCTTGCGAACCGACACCTCATCCTTGCCGCCGCCTTCGCCAATCCTCAGCACCGTCACTGGGACGCTCGCTCCCGCGATCCGGCTGATCTTGCGGCGCTCGGCCTCAGCCAGCTTGGTTGCCCGCACCGAGGGACCCTCGGCCACGAGCACGACCCCTGGGCGCCCGGTTGCCCGGAAGACCATGGCGGCGGAGGCCATGTCGCCGGCCCGCGCAGACTCGGCGGCGACGGGTTGCTGCTCGAAGTACCAGCCACGACGCAGCGAGGACAGAGCCGCACCAGCGGCGCCGGGCTTGCCCTCGATGGACTTGTAAGCGGCGCGCTTGGCCCGGAAGCTCAGCACCATCGAGGCTGCAAGGGCGGCCAGTGGCACACCGAGGATCAGGAAGTAGACCCACATACCCAAGAGCAGACCGATGCCGACCATCACGACGAGCGCACCGACGGCAGCCAACGCCATCCACCAGCCGATCAACGGGTCGACACTGTGGGCAACGGTGAAGACCTCACGTATCTGGGCGATCTGGCGGAAGCGTCCGGCCTTCTTGGGCGCGGCCGGCTTCGCGGATTCCTTGCGGGCCATGGAGATCAGACTTCTTTCAGGAGACGTTGGAGAGGCGGCGCTCGAGCAGCGAGGCGGCCTCCTGGCGGGCCGGGCTGTACGAGGTCGCCACGAGGTGGGACAGCTGTTCCGGCACCGGACGGCCCCAGCGCTTCATAGCCTGGGCCCAGAGGCGACCCGCGCGGTAGGACGAACGCACCAATGGCCCGCTCATGACCCCCTTGAAACCGATCTCCCCAGCGAGGTCGGACCACTGGACGAACTCCTCGGGCTTGACCCAACGGTCAACCGGATGGTGGCGCGAGGACGGCCGCAGATACTGGGTGATCGTGATCAGGTCGGTTCCGGCCTCGTGCAGGTCGCGCAGGGCCTGCTCGATCTCCGGGGCTTCCTCTCCCATGCCCAGTATCAGGTTGGACTTGGTGACCAGGCCGGCGCCACGGCCCATCGTGATGACTCCCAGCGAGCGCTCGTACTCGAACGCCGGGCGGATCGCCTTGAACAGACGGGGGACCGTCTCGACGTTGTGCGCGAACACCTCCGGCTGGGCCTCCAGGACCTGGCCGACGAGTTCGGCGACGCCGTTGAAATCGGGGACCAGGATCTCGACCCCGGTGCCAGGGTTGAGCTGGTGCACCATCCGGATCGTCTCGGCGTAGAGCCAGGCCCCGCCGTCTTGCAGGTCGTCGCGCGCCACGCCGGTGATGGTGGCGTAGCGCAGGCCCATCTGCCGGACCGACTCCGCCACCCGGCGCGGTTCGTCACGGTCCAGGTCTTCGGGCTTGCCGGTGTCGATCTGGCAGAAGTCGCAACGTCGGGTGCACTGCTCACCGCCGATCAGGAAGGTGGCTTCCTTGTCTTCCCAGCACTCGAAGATGTTGGGGCAGGCTGCCTCCTGGCAGACCGTGTGCAGACCGCCGGTCTTCACCATCGCGTTGAGCTTGGTGTACTCCGGCCCCATCTTGGCGGTGGTGCGGATCCACTCCGGCTTCCGCTCGATGGGCGTCTGCGCGTTGCGGGCTTCCACCCGCAGCATGCGGCGACCATCAGGTGCGACGCTCACAAAGACTCCCTTGCCATGTCCGTGGAAAACAAACAGGTTGCCCCGGTAGAAGAGCACCAGAGGCAGACCTCAAGGGTACGCCGTGACGAGCGTTCCATCGACGCGCTCAGACGGTGTCTGCCCGGTGGCTGGCGATGGCGTCCAGCTCAGCTGACGTCACGGCGGCCCAACCCCAACGCGGCTAGGCCGACGATGAGCACGACCGGGAGACTCAGCGCGTCGTGCCGTCCTGCGCAGAGCCCTGGGGTATACGGCCAGCCCGGCCGTGGAAGTGGTGACTGATCGGCTCCGCCGCGTCGCGCTGTGGCGTGGCGTGACGGTAGGGCGTGCCAGGCAGGTCGCACAGGCCGGGTCAGCCCAGGACGTCGCTCAAATGTTTCTCGACGTAGGGCAGCACCTCGTGAACCGGGACGTCGCGCCCCAGCTCCTTGCTGAGCGAGGTGACGCCGGCGTCGGCGATGCCGCACGGCACGATCACCTGGGCCCAGGACAGGTCACAGCAGCAGTTGAGCGCGAAACCGTGCATCGTGACGTTCTGACTCACCCGGATGCCGATGGCGCCGATCTTGCGGTCCGGTCCGAAGTCATCGGCCCGGATCCACACCCCGCTGCGGCCCTGAACGCGTGCCGCGGTGACCCCGAGGTCTGCACAGACTCGGATCATCATGTGCTCAAGTCGGCGTACGTGGGCGACTACGTCAACGGGGGAAGCGAGCGCGATGATGGGATAGCCCACCAGCTGGCCCGGGCCATGCCAGGTGATCTTGCCACCGCGGTCGACGTCGATGACCGGGGTGCTGTCAAAGGGACGCTCATGAGGTTCGGTCCGTTTGCCAGCGGTGTAGACGGCGGCGTGTTCGAGTAGCAGCACGGTATCGGGTTCGTCTCCGGAGACGACGGCGGCGTGAACCGCGCGCTGGCGGTCCCAGGCAACCTCGTAGTCGACGTAGTCCGGGGCAAAACCCAAGTGTTCGAAACGCATGCTGCCAGAGTACGCGGGCCCAAGACGTGCTTGAGTAAGCGTTGGCGAAACGCCCGAGAGGCAACCAGGGGAGCAGAGCAGTTTGAACCGTCAGGACATCACGCCCGAGCAAGAGGCCGCCGAGCGCTCCAAGGCGAGCGGTCGCCAGAGGCTGGTCCGTCTCATCGCTGTGGTCATGGTTCTCTTCGTGTGGCTGGGACTGGGCGGGGTGGGTGGTCCGCTGGTCGGGCGGCTGTCCGAGGTGCAGAAGAACGACAATGCCTCGTTCTTGCCCAAGACCGCTGAGTCCACCGAGGTCAGTACGCTCGCGGCCAAGTTCAGCTCGAGCAACGCACTGCCCTACTTCGTGGTGATCGAGCGCCCGAGCGGTCTGAAGCCCTCGGACGGCGCCGCAGTGAGCACGTTCATCGTGGGCATTCCGTCGCTGCCTTTTGAGATCAAGGGCTACTCCCTGGGGCCTTTTCTCGCCGCGCCTCCGGCTACGGCCATTCCGAGCGCGGACGGCAAGGCACTGCTGGTGCCGGTGCTGCTGGACGCCAAGAAGGCTGCCGAGGTGATCGGCTCGTCAAGTCCGCTGTTCGAGGGGGCCAAAGCGCTGAGGGCCTCCGCGGCCACGACGCTGAAGGGCAGCGGACTCACCGTGTACGTGACCGGTCCGGGGGGAGTCCTGGCCGACCTGGTGACCTCGTTCAGCGGCATCGACGGCATCCTGCTGATCGTCGCTCTCGGCGTCGTGTTCTTCATCCTGCTGGTGGTCTATCGCAGCCCGATTCTGCCCGTCACCGTGCTCCTGACCGCGGTCTTCGGGCTTGCCGCCGCTGCGATGGTGATCTACCCCCTGGCCAAGAACGACATCATCGGGTTGAACGGCCAGAGCCAGGGAATCCTGTCGATTCTGGTCGTCGGTGCGGCCACGGACTACTCGCTGCTGCTTGTCTCCCGATATCGCGAGGAGCTGCATGAACACCCGAGCAAGTGGGTGGCAATGGCCACGGCGTGGAGGGCTGCGTTCTCACCCATCGCCGCCAGTGCGGCCACCGTCATTCTTGGTCTGCTGTGTCTGCTCCTGTCCCAGCTCGGCAGTACGCGCGGCCTCGGCCCCATCGGCGCGCTGGGGATTGCCGGGGCCCTTGTCGCGGCGCTGACGTTCCTGCCGGCGGTTCTGCTGCTGTTCGGGCGGCGCATCTTCTGGCCGATCATCCCCAGGGTCGACCACGTCCATTCCGAGGACTCGGTCGGGCGCCGAGGCCTCTGGGGTCGCGTTGCCGCCATGGTGGGGCGTCACCCGCGTCGCACCTGGGTCTTGACACTGGTGGGGCTGCTCGCCTGCGCAGCCTTCGTCCCGACCCTCAACGCCCGGGGAATCCCCCAGTCGCAGATCTTCCTGAACAAAGTCGACTCCGTCACCGGTCAGGAGGTCCTCGCGCGGCACTTCCCAGCCGGGTCCGGGTCGCCGGTGCAGATCATCGCGCCCCAGGCCAAAGCCGAAAGGGTGCTGGCCGAGGTGAAATCCGTCGATGGCGTCGCCTCGGCGTTCGTGGGGCAGGCACCCGGAGCGCCCCCGAAGGTCGTCGACGGCGACGTCCTCGTCCAGGCGACCCTGACCCCAGCCGCCGACAGCCCGGCCGCCGAGGCCGTGGTCGAGAAACTGCGGGCCACCCTTGACACGGTCGGCCCCGAAGTCCTGGTCGGCGGCAGCACCGCCGTCAACTTCGACGTCCGGCAGTCCAGTGAGCGGGACCTGCGGGTCATCATCCCGGCGATCCTGGCCGTGGTCTTCCTCGTGCTGATGCTGCTGTTGCGCTCGCTGGTCGCGCCGGTGATCCTGGTCGCCGCCAACGTCATCTCGTTTGCGGCCACCCTTGGCGTGTCGGCGCTCGTGTTCAACCACGTCTTCGACTTCCCGGGGTCCGACCCGGCGACTCCGCTGTACGCCTTCGTGTTCCTGGTGGCACTGGGCATCGACTACTCGATCTTCCTGATGACCAGGGTCCGCGAAGAGTCAGCCGAGCGGGGCACCCGGCCCGGAATCCTTGTCGCCCTGGCGGTGACCGGCGGGGTCATCACGAGCGCGGGCATCGTCTTGGCGGCGACCTTCTCGGCACTGTCACTGATCCCGATCGTCTTCCTTGTCCAGATTGCCTTCATCGTTGCCTTCGGTGTGCTGTTGGACACCACGGTGGTCCGATCCCTCTTGGTGCCGGCATTCGCCTACGACCTTGGGCGAGGAATCTGGTGGCCCAGCCGGCTTGACCAACAGAGGTCGCCAGCGGCCGAGAACACCCTGGCGCAAGAGGTTGGGCAGGCTGACAGCCCGTGATGTCACGATGACCACGGTGGCCCTGGCCGGGTTCGGCTCGTCAGGGCGGGGCATCCACGCACCGCTGCTGCAGCAGGCCGGTATGACGATCGCCGCGGTCTCGACGGCCGATCGGCAACGCGCGGAAGAAGTCGGGCGAGAACTGCCTGGGGCTCGGGTGGTACCCGACCTTGACGCCCTACTGGCGGTGCCGGGCCTGGATCTGATCGTGCTTGCCACTCCGAGTGGACTGCACGCTCATCAGGCCCGGCAGTGTGTTGACGCCGGGATCGCGGTGGTGGTCGACAAGCCGTTGGCCACGGATGCGACGCAGGCGTTAGGGGTTGTCGAGGCAGCCCACGGCGCCGGTGTCGCCTTGACGGTCTTCCAGAACCGCCGATTCGACGCCGAGCATGTGGCTGCTCGAGAAACCGTGGCATCCGGTCGACTGGGTGAGGTCTTCCGTTACGAGTTCCGGTGGGAACGTTGGCGTCCCACGCCCAAGGACAGGTGGCGTGAAAACGCCTCAGCCGCTGACGGGGGCGGCATCCTGCTCGATCTGCACAGCCATATGATCGATGCTGCGGTGGACCTTTTCGGCCCGATCGACACGGTCTATGCCGAAGTCGCGGCCCGCACCACGCCAGCCGAGGACGATGCGTTCCTGGCGTGCCGGCACACATCGGGCGTGTCGTCCCACCTGGGCGCGACGTCCCTTTCGGCGGCGCCCGGACCGCGGGTGCGGATCCTGGGACGCAGCGGCGCCTTTCTGCTCAACCAGTTCGAGGACGAGGGTCCTGGCATCTACCCCGACCTGGCCGGCGCCGACGCGGCGCACTGCGGGTGGATCTACGTGGGGGCCCAGCGCACTGCGGTGACCCGACCGGCAGCCGGACAGGTCGACTTCTACCGAGAGGTGAAACGGGCCCTTGACAGTGCCGAACCTCAAGGCGCCATGCCGGTCGATCCCTATGACGCGGTGCACACCCTCGCAGTCATCGATGCGGCCCGAGCCAGCGCCGCGAACGGAATCGTCGTTCAGGTAGGCCCGCTGGTCCGGCGTTGAGATCCCGGACACGGTGGAGCCCGATCACGGTGCCGCCATGGGGACACTGCACGCCTGGGGACAACGTGGGCGGCGCCGCAGGCCAGAGATCCCCCCCGTGCATGAGATCCTGGGGGACTTTGCCTGCACCCCGAGCCCGACGTCGCACGGCTGGTGAGTCCTGGTTCTGACGGCGCCCGAGATCTGGTCGGCGCAAGCGTCAGATCTGGTCAACCAGCCAGCGCATCGCGCTCTGGATGGTGTCGTGCTCGAACACGAAACCCGAAGCAGTCAGAACGCTGGGCATGATGCGTGCGCTGGCCAGGACGTCGGCGGCGAACTCACCCAGGGCGATCTTGAGAGCCAGGGCTGGGGCCGGCAGCAGCGCTCGACGGCCCAGCTGCGCGCCGAGAGCCTTCATGACCTCGGCCTGAGGTAGCGGCTGTGGGCTGACGAGATTGACCGGTCCGGCAATGTCCTGGTCGATCAGATGTGCCAGCGCACGGAGCTCGTCGTGCAGCGTGATCCAGCTCCAGTACTGCCGTCCCGTGCCCAGTGGGCCGGCCAGGCCCCATCTGGCCAGCGGCAAGACCCGTTTCATCGCGCCACCGTCGGGGGTCAGTACGAGCCCTGTTCTTGCGTGGGCGACGCGCAGCCCCGCGTCTTTCGCCGGTGTGGTCGATGCCTCCCAGGCGCGGACGACATCGGCCAGGAAACCCTTTCCCGTCTCGCTGTCCTCGCTGAGCAACTCGTCGCCGCGGTCACCGTACGCGCCGATCGCCGAAGCACTCACGAGTGCGATGGGCTCCCCGAGCTCGGCCAGTGCCATGGCGATGGTTGCGGTGCCATTGACCCGGGAGTCGAGGATCTGCTGCTTGTATGCCGCAGTCCACCGGTGCTCGCCCACCCCCGCTCCTGCAAGGTGAACGACGGCCGTGAGGCCGGAGAGGTCACCGGGGTTGAGCTTGTGCGACGCGGGGTCCCAGCCGACTTCGTAACGTGCGCGGGGCGCGCGGCGGACCAGGTGCACGACTTCGTCCCCGCGCGCACTCAGGAACACCGACAGAGCGCCGCCGATCAGACCGGAGGCTCCGGTGATGGCAACGCGCTGTGGCTGTGCCTGGGACATGCGGGTCCGCTCTAGAGGCCCAGGGACGCTTCGAAGGCGCCTTCTTGGAGGCGGGCCTTCATCGTGGTCAGGAAGCGTGCGGCGTCCGAACCGTCAACCACGCGGTGGTCATACGAGAGTGCCAGGTAGACCATGGAGCGGATCGCGATCGTCTCGCCTCCGTCGCTGTCCTTGACCACGATGGCACGCTTCACGACCGCGCCGGTGCCCAGGATGGCGACGTTCGGCTGGTTGATGATCGGGGTGTCGAACAAGACCCCGCGGCTACCGGTATTGGTAAGCGTGAAGGTGCCACCACCGAGCTCGTCGGGGGAGACCTTGTTCGTACGGGTTCGCTCGGCCAGGTCGGCGATCTTGCGGGCCAGCCCGGCGATGTTGAGGTCGCCGGCGTCCTTGATCACGGGCACCAGGAGCCCGCGTTCCGTGTCAACCGCGACACCGAGATTCTCGGAGCCGTGGTAGGTGATCACGTCACCGTCGACGCTGGAGTTGAGGTTGGGGTGCGCCTTGAGGGCCTCGACTGCAGCGAGTGCGAAGAACGGCAGGAAGCTGAGCTTGGTCCCTTCGCGCGTCTCGAAGTCGCCCTTGGCCCGGTCGCGCAGCCTGGCGATCTTGGTGACGTCGACCTCGAGCACGCTGGTGAGCTGCGCGGAGACATGCAAAGACTCGACCATCCGCGCGGCGATGACCTTGCGCAGCCGGCTCATCTTCTCGGTCGTGCCGCGTTTGGGCGAGACGCCGGACGCGGCCGCCGGGGCGACAGGTGCGCCGGCTGGGGCCGGGGCTGCCGCAACTTTGGCGGCGGCGGCGGAGTCGAGCACGTCCTGCTTCCGGATTCGGCCGCCGATGCCGGTGCCCTTGACCGAGGTGAGGTCGACGTTGTTGTCGCTGGCCAGCTTGCGCACCAACGGTGTGACGTAGGCCGCGGCATCAGATCCGTTGGCTGCTGACGCCACAGCCGCCACCGGGGCGGCTGGTGTGGGTGCAGCGGGTGTGGGTGCCGAAGCCGGCGCCACGGGTGTGGAGGCAGCAGCAGGAGCGGTGGACGTTGGTGCAGCAGGCGCCGGGGATTCCGGAGCTGGTCGCTGGACCGGTGCCGACGGGGCAGGTGCCTGCCCGGCCTGGCCACCGATGATGGCCAGATCGGCGCCAACCGGGACGGTTTCGTCCTCGCCGACCAGAATCCTGGTGACGGTGCCGGCCACCGGCGAGGGGATCTCGGTGTCGACCTTGTCGGTCGAGACCTCGAGCAACGGCTCGTCGACCTCGATCTGGTCACCTTCGGCCTTGAGCCAACGGGTGACGGTGCCCTCGGTCACCGATTCGCCCAGGGCTGGCATCGTGACGGTGCTGCCGCCTGCGATCGGTGCGGCAGAGGCAGGTGGTGCCTCGGCTGCAACTTCGGCGACGGGCGTCTCAGCAACCGGCTGCGGCGCCGCTTCCTGGGCTGCGGGCGCGGCGAGGACCTGCTCCGTTGCTGGTTCTGCTGTGGGGGCCGAGGTGTCAGCGGGAGCTGGCGCGCCGTCACCGACGACAGCCAGATCTGTGCCGACCGGCACGGTTTCGTCCTCGGCCACGAGGATCTCTTGCAGCGTTCCGGCAACAGGCGAGGGAATCTCAGTGTCGACCTTGTCGGTTGACACCTCCAGCAAAGGCTCGTCGACAGCGACCGAGTCTCCGACGCTCTTCAACCAGCGGGTCACGGTCCCTTCGGTGACCGATTCCCCAAGGGCCGGCATGGTCACGCGTTCAGACATGAGTTGAGGTCTCCTCGTTGGGCTGTGTGACGGTCAATGCGGGTGTTTCCAGGATACGGCTGTGCTCACTGGTAACAGCTGTGGCGCCTGTGCTGGGCCGATGCCATCAGGCGTGGGCGTGAAGCGGCTTTCCGGCCAGTGCGAGGTGGGCTTCGCCGAGGGCCTCGTTCTGGGTCGGGTGGGCGTGGATCAGCTGGGCGACGTCGCTGGGCAGTGCCTCCCAGTTGTAGATCAGCTGAGCTTCGCCGACCTGCTCACCCATCCGGGCGCCGATCATATGAACACCCACGACGGGGCCGTCCTTCTGGCGGACCAGCTTGACGAAGCCCTGGGTCGCCAGGATCTGGCTCTTGCCGTTGCCGCCCAGGCTGTATTCGTAGGTGTCGATCTCGGCGAACTTCTCCTTGGCCTGGGTTTCGGTGTAGCCGATAGAGGCAATCTCGGGGTCACAGTATGTGACGCGCGGGATACCCATCTCGTCGATAACCGGCGGGTTGAGTCCGGCGATCTGCTCGGCGACGAAGATGCCCTGGGCGAAGCCCCGGTGAGCAAGCTGCAGCCCTGGCACGATGTCGCCGACGGCGTAGATGCCTTCGACGTTGGTCTGGCAGCGCTCATCGGCCAGTACGAAACCTCGGTCGAGGGTGACGCCGGCCTCCTCATAGCCGAGACCGTTGGTGACCGGACCGCGCCCGACCGCCACGAGAAGCAGGTCGGCCTCGATGCTCTCGCCCGACTCCAGCGCCACGCTCACAACATCACCGGACTGGGTGACCCCGGAGAACTTCACGCCAGTCTTGAAGTTGATCTTGCGCTTGCGGAAGGACCGCTCGAGCTGCTTGGAGATTGCCTCGTCCTCGGCTGCCACCAGGCGGGGCAGAGCCTCGATGATCGTTACCTCAGAGCCGAAGGACTTGAAGACAGAGGCGAACTCGACGCCGATGACGCCGCCACCCAGGACGACGACGCGAGAAGGAACGAAGTCGAGGAAGAGCGCCTGCTCGCTGGTCATGATCCGCCCACCGATGTCCAGGCCGGGCAGGGACTTTGCGTAGGAGCCGGTGGCCAGCAGGACGTTCTTGCCGACCAGCTGACGTCCGGCGACCTCGACGACGTTCTTGGCGACCAGATGGCCTTCGCCCTCGACGTACTCGATGCTCTTTGCCTTCACCAAGCCTTGCAGTCCCTTGTAGAGGCGTCCCACGACGCCGTCCTTGTAGGCGTTGACGCCGCTCATGTCGACCGACTCGAAGGTGGACTTGACGCCGAACTGAAGGCCCTCACGCGCGGTGTCGGCGACCTCGGCTGCGTGAAGCAGCGCCTTGGTCGGGATGCATCCCATGTGCAGACAGGTGCCGCCGAGCTTGCCCTTCTCGACCAGGGCGACAGACAGACCCAATTCGGCGGCACGCAGTGCGCAGGCGTAACCGCCACTGCCTCCACCCAGGATGACGATGTCGAACGTGTTCTCGGCGGTAGCCGACATGCGGACGCTCCCTTGCCTTGCGCATCTGACCGGACATCGTCCTCAGGGCGTTCGGCACGCGTGTGTGCGCTGTTCACCCTCGGACGTCGAAGATCATCTTGCCACTGATAGTGGCAGGGTCGCACAGGTAGGCACCGGGGAGGGCTCTGGACGCCGTGGGCGCCGGACCAACCGCGCGCCCCTGACACGCCCCACACGTCAACGGTGCCACCCGTGCATGGTCACGGGGATGGGCCCTAGAGTAAGCACATGATGTGGTCTCACGTGCCGGTAGCCGGAGGCGTCGGATGAGCTGGTGGGGACGTCGGCGACGACGTTCCGACCAGCACCCGAAGGGACCGGCGGACGGGCCTGGAATGACGGTGGACAGCAAGGCGGTGCGAGATCACCTCGCGGCCTTCGTGTCCAGCAGGCGCGGAGTCGAGGCGTTCGTCGAGCCCCCGACCAACGTCACGGCGACCACGGTGGTGCTCATTGCGCACGACGGCGAGTGGACACGGCGTGCCGTTGCCTCGCGTGACGCGGCGTTCGAGCTGCCACGAGAGCTCGGCATACCGGTGTATGACGTCAATCAGACCGGGTACCCCTCTCGCATGCGCGAGTGGAACTCCCGACAGCGCAGGAGCACTGCGGACCACAAGCGGGGCAATGAGCAGGGGCGTTGAGCTCGGCTTCTTGTGCCAAGGTTGCAAGCACAGCGACGAAGGAGAACGCGCATGACCAAAGAGATGGACAAGTCCGAAGGTGACCCTGACCAGCCGGCGGCTGCGTCCTCGGCCGAGGATGTGAAGCGCAAGTTCCGCGCGGCGCTAGACAAGAAGCATGCCCACGGCGGCCGCGACGTCTCCGAAGACGGCGAGCACGCCAAGATTCACGATGCTCACGGACCGGCCAAGGCGCAGCAGATGTTCCGTCGCAAGAGCGGCGGCTGATCGCCCCCCGGAGCAAGCACCGACAAGCACCCAGACAAGGGAGCTGGCCTGCCCCCTTGTCTGGGTGCTTGTCTGGGTGAGCAGGCAAGGCGCCTGACCCTTCGTGACCTGGGTTGTGAGTCCTGGGGTCAGGCCTGTGACTCGGCGATCCCCATCAGGGTGCGGATACCAAAACCGGTGCCCTGCTTGGGGGTGTAGCCCCACGGCGCCGCGTCGTTGAACGCCGGTCCGGCGATGTCGAGGTGGGCCCACGGGATCGGCTGCCCGTTCTTGGCCTTGCCGATGAACTCGCCCAAGAACCAGCCTGCGTAGATCACGCCGATCGGACCCGACTGCAGCAGATCGGCGACGGGGGAGTCCAACGTGGGGCGGATATCCTCAAGCAGCGGGAAGGGCCACAGGGACTCGCCGGCCGTGTCTGCGATGTCCTTGATGGCCTCGCGCAGGGTGTCATCATTGCTCAGGAAGGCCGCGGTGCGGTGGCCCAGCGCCGCGACCGCGGCCCCGGTCAGGGTCGCGATGTCGATGATGAGATCGGGCTTCTTCTCCGAGGCCAGCGCCAGACCGTCGGCCAGAACCATGCGGCCCTCAGCGTCCGGGTTGTTGATCTCAACGGTCTTGCCACCGCGAATGGTGATGACGTCGCCCGGGCGGCAGGCGCCGGGTCCGAGCATGTTCTCGGCAAGGCACAGGTGGGCGGTGATCTGGACCCCCAGACCCAGCTCGGCGATGGCGAAGACGGCGGAGGCGACGGCGGCGGCACCTGCCATGTCGCACTTCATGGTGGTCATGCTTTTGGTGGGCTTGATGGCAAGGCCGCCCGAGTCGAAGGTGATGCCCTTGCCGACGAAGGCAACGTGCTTCTTGGCTTTGGCCGGCGAGTAGCGCAGCGTGACCAGGCGCGGTCCCCGGGCCGAGCCGCCGCCAACTGTCAGGTGGCCGCCGAAGGCGCCCTTGGCCAGACCCATCTCGTCGAGCACCGCGACCTTGACGTCGCTGCCGATCGCGCGCTTCTTGATCTCGGCGGCGAACGTCTCCGGATAGAGCTCATTGGGGGCCTGGTTGACCAGGTCGCGGGCGTAGGTCATGGCCTTGCCCAGGGCGATTGCCCGCTTGATCGCTGCGCGCAGGTGCCGGTCACCTGCTGCCGGGGTCACCACGGTGAGCGACTTGACCGGAGCCGTGCCTGGGCCCGCGGCGGCACTGGTGATCGTGTACGCCCCGAACAATGCCCCTTCGGCCGCTGCAGCGGCCTCGGCCACGCTGTCTCCGGGTGCTTGTACAACGACCTTGGCCAAACCACTGAGCTGGCGCGTCGCAGACCCGACGGCACGCCGGATGGCTTCGGTGTGAAGGGCGGCACCCTTGGTGGCGACCTTGCCGGCGCCCGTCACGACGACCAGCGCCGCAGTCACGCCGGGCACCGAGACGAGCTTGACGACCTCGTCGGTGGCGCCCTTGGCCTGCAGCGTTGACAGTGCCGATTCGAGGTGTGTGACGGCCACCTCACCCAACCCGTGTCCTGGTGCCAGAGCGGCACCGTTTTCGCTCTGGACCGAGACAACGACGAGAGCATCGCCCTTCAGCTCGGCGGCGGTACGGTCGGACACGGTCAACGTGGTCACGGTTACGTTCCTTCGAGTTCGTGGTTCGGACGGGGGCCGGATTGCCGCGCCATCGACGAGAGTCATTCGGGATACACCGCGAGAATACCGTCAGGACGGTGCGGATACGGTGAGCCTCATGACTGACTCCTCGCTCAAGACGTCTCCCCTTCACGACCGCCATGTGGCCCTTGGCGCCAAGATGGCGGACTTCGGCGGCTGGGAGATGCCGATCGAGTACCCCGGCGGTGGAGTGGTGCGCGAGCATACGGCGGTCCGTGAACGGGTGGGCATCTTCGACGTCAGCCACCTGGGCAAGGCGAGCGTCAAGGGGCCAGGCGCGGCGGCGTTCATCAACGCCTGTCTGACCAACGACCTGGGTCGCATCACCGAGGGCAAGGCGCAGTACACCCTGTGCTGTGACCAGGCGGGCGGGGTGGTCGATGACCTCATCGTCTATCTGCGAGCCGACGACGACATCTTCCTGATCCCCAACGCCGCCAACACTGCTGAGGTCGTGCGCCGGCTGCAGGCGGCAGCGCCCGCGGGCCTGCAGATCACCAACCTTCACCAGGGATATGGCGTTATCGCAGTTCAGGGCGCCAGGAGTGACGATGTTCTGGAAGGGCTCGGTCTGCCGACCGGCCACGAGTACATGTCGTTCGTCCAGGCCGACTGGAACGGCAAGCCGGTCATCGTCTGCCGCACCGGCTACACCGGCGAGCGTGGCTACGAGCTGGTCCCGCTCTGGGACGACGCACTGGCTCTTTGGGACGCCCTCATCGAGGCGGCCGCCCCCTACGAGGGACTGCCCTGCGGGCTTGGCGCTCGTGACACCCTGCGCACCGAGATGGGATACCCGTTGCATGGTCACGACCTGAGCCTGGACATCACGCCGGTACAGGCGCGGGCCGGCTGGGCGGTGGGCTGGAAGAAGGACGCGTTCTGGGGCAAGGATGCGCTCGTCGCGGAGAAGGCCGCAGGTCCGAAGCGGGTCAACTGGGGCCTGCTGGTCACCGGGCGCGGTATTCCGCGTTCACACTGCCAGGTCAAGGCCGCCGACGGGGCCATGCTGGGTGAGGTCACCTCCGGCACGTTCTCCCCAACCCTGAAACAGGGGATCGCCTTGGCACTGCTCGGCCCGGCGGCGAAGCTGGGTGACGAGGTCCTCATCGACGTACGTGGTCGCGACGTGTCAGCCACGGTCGTCAAGCCCCCTTTCGTCCAGGTCCAGGTCCACTGATATCGACCCATGACCAGTGACGTCGTGGGGCAGGGAACCGCTGCGGACCCGTGGGTGCTGAAGACCCCGCCGGGCACATCCGACTACGCCATGCACAAGGACGAGGCGTCCCCCGCCACGCCTGGTGTGCACCGTGGGCAAGACCACGCTGTACTACCAGCTCCGGTGCCTCCAGGACCTTCACGCGATGCTGCGCGCGCACGGCGACTGGATGGAGCTGGGGTCGGCCGACGAGCAGAAACCGGCCAAGGAGGGCACGGTCGAGGCCTGGGGTCGATCAGAGAGCAATCCGGTCGGCGGCTGGTACGGCCTGAAGAAGGGGCTCCGCGGCCGGTTCGGGATGTACATCCCCCCGCTGATGGAGGCGCTCGGTCTGGCGGAGCTGG